>JBDTXY010000254.1:0-4676 GCA_040005945.1 Acidobacteriota bacterium | reverse complement strand
GCGAGATCGCGCCGATCGGGGACGCGGCAGGGCTGGCGGATCAGATTCTCAAAGTCCTCGACGCGCCCGAGCGTTACCGTCGGCCGCGCGAGGAGATTCGCCCGATGTTCTCCCGCGAGCGAACCCTGTCCGAGTACGAAGCGGTCTACCGGTCCGCCGCGCAGGGTGCGGATGAGCTGGGGCCGGCGCGCGCTGAACCTCCTGTAAAATGACGGCTCGCGATTCCCATCGTGCGGAGAACACATGCGGCTTCTCATCACCGGCGGCGCCGGTTTCATCGGCTCCAATGCGGCCCACACGCTCCGTGAGCGGGGGCACGAGGTCGTCGTTTTCGACAATTTCAGCCGGCTCGCCTCCCGCTTCAATCGGGCCTGGCTGGAGACACTTCACGCGGAGATTCGATTCATCGAGGGAGACGTCCGGGACTCGGACTCCCTACGCCGCGCGCTCTCGGAGCCCTTCGACGTGGTCCTGCACCTGGCGGCCCAGGTGGCCGTGACCACGTCGATCGTGGATCCGGTCACCGACTACGAGATCAACGCGCTCGGCACGTTCCGAGTCCTGGAAGAGCTGCGCCGGCGCCACGGGAATGCCCCGGACAAGGCCCCGCTGTTGATCTACGCGTCGACCAACAAGGTCTACGGGCATCTCACGATGGGCGAGACCGTCCGGGACGGACGCTGGGACTTTCAGAACCTTCCCACCGGCGTCTCCGAGGAGGAGTCGCTGTCCTTCGAATCGCCCTACGGGTGCTCCAAGGGCGCCGCGGACCAGTACGTGGTCGACTATCACCGGAGCTTCGGCCTTCCCACGGTGGCCATGCGCCAGTCCTGCATCTACGGGACGCGGCAGTTCGGCGAAGAGGATCAGGGTTGGGTGGCGTGGTTCGCCCTGGCCGCCGTGTTCGGCCTGCCGATCACGATTTACGGCGACGGCCTCCAGGTTCGCGATTTGCTGTGGGTGGACGATCTGGTCGCGCTGTACCTGGCGGCCGCCGGGGATCGCGCCAAGGTCGTCGGACGGGCCTTCAACGTGGGCGGGGGGCCGGAATGCCGCCTCTCCTTGAAGGAGCTGCTGGTGATCCTGGAGGATCGCCTGCGCCGGAAGATCCCGTTCGCCTCCGCGCCCACGCGCCTGGGCGATCAGCCCGTCTTCTACTGCAACGTCGACCGCGCCGCGAGAGACCTCGGCTGGAAGCCGCGCGTGAAACCCGTGGAGGGAGTCGACCGGCTGCTCGCGTGGATCGAGTCCAACCGCGACGAGATCGGCCGCTTCCTCGCCCGCAAGGGCCTGCGCGCCGCGGGCGGCTGAGGCGGCCCTGAGTCGACTCTCCCGCGCGCGTGCCCGCGCGATCCTCCTCGGGATTCTGGCCGTCGGAGCCCTGTTCCGGTTCCAGGGCCTGAAGTGGGACGCCGGCCACCACCTGCATCCGGACGAGCGCTTCATCTCGATGGTGGAGGAAAAGCTCACGTTCCCGCGAACTGTCTCCGAGTACTTCGATTCCGCCCACTCCAACCTGAATCCCTACAACAAGGGCGAAGGCTCGTTCGTCTACGGCAGTCTCCCGATGCTGCTGGCCAAGGCGATCGGCGGGCGCATCGGCCTGAAGGGCTACGACGGCGCCTACCTCGTCGGGCGGGCGCTGTCGGGTCTGTTCGATCTGCTGACCGTGTGGCTCGTGTACCGGATCACCCGCCGATTCGCCCACCGCCGCGCTTCCGTGTTTGCGGCCGCGCTCTTCGCGTTCTGCGCCCTGGGGATCCAGCTCTCCCACTTCTGGGCGGTCGAGACGTTCCTGACGGCCTTCACCGCGGCCACGCTGCTGGGCGCCGTTGGGATGGCGCAGGGGCGATCGCGATTGCGGTACGACGCCGCCACGGGCGTGGCCATGGGATTGGCTATCGCCTGCAAGATCACCGCGCTCGCGCTGCTGGGGCCGGTGGGGGTCGCGCTCTTGATCGGCGCGTATCGGGCGCACCCTCGCGTTCTCGCCGCCGGCGTCCGGGCCATGGGGCGGATGGCAGCCGTCGTCGTGCCGGCCGCCGTGACCGTGCGGATTGCCCTACCGTACGCGTTTCTCGGCCCGAGCCCGTTCTCCTTCCGCCTGGATCCGCGATGGGTCGACGACTTGAAGAGATTGTCCGCGCTGCAGAACACGGTCGCGGGCTTCCCGCCGGCGCTGCAGTGGGCCGGACGCACCCTGATGTTCCCGCTGGAGAACTTCGTGTTGTGGGGAGCGGGGGTCTTCTTCGGCGTCGCCGCGATTCTGGCCGCGGCCTGGGCGCTCCACGCGGTCCTGAGGCGGCGGCAGCTCGATCTGGCCCCGCTCTTGTGCCACGTCGTCATCATCGGCGGCTACCACGGACTGGCCCTGGTCAAGTCGATCCGATACTTCTACCCCGCCTATCCCGCCCTCGCGGTGCTGACCGGCGTCTTCTTTTCGGCCTGGATGACCCGCGCCCCGTTCCCTCGCCTGGCGCGATTGGCCGCGCTGACGGTGCTCGGCGGCACGTTCCTGTGGGCGGTCGCGTTCTGGTCCATCTATCGCAGCCCCCAAACGCGCGTGGCGGCATCGCGATGGATCTTCGCGCACGCCGCTCCGGGACAACGGTTCGCCAACGAATCCTGGGACGACGGCCTTCCGATGGGCGAAAACGGGCGCGACCCCTCCCCGTACGCGGGGCCCAGCCTCGCCTTGTTCGACCCGGATTCGCCGGAGAAGGTCCAGCAGCTCGTGAAGGATCTCACCCAGGCGGATTGGATCGCGGTCACCAGCGGCCGCACCTACAGCAACGTGACCCGCGTGCCCGCGATCTTCCCGATGTCGATCTTCTACTACCGCGCGCTGTTCGACGGAAAGCTGGGCTTTACGCGCCGGGCCGACATCACGTCCTATCCCCGCCTGGGAACGCTCCGGTTCAACGACGATTCCTCCGAAGAGCAGTTCACGGTTTACGACCACCCCCGCGTCCTGCTCTTTCAAAAGACCCCGGAGTTCTCGGCCGATCGGGTCCGCGCCCTGCTGCTGGCGGCGATGCCCCAGACGCCGCCGACGATGACCGACTGGGAAAAATGGCCGCGGGCCCTGCGCCGCGTCACCGAGCCCGTCCGGCCGGACCGGCGCCCGGAGGCCGAGCCCGCGTCCTTCGCCGAACCCGGCGAGGGCAGCTCATGGACGGCCGCCCTGAGCTGGTATCTCGCGCTGCTGCTGGTGGGAGCGCTCGCGGCGCCCTTGTGCTGGGCGGCCTTCCCGCGGCTCGCGGATCGCGGATTGGGATTCGCGCGCGTGGGCGGACTGGTGGCTGCGACGTACGCGCTCTCGGTGCTGCTGACCCTTCACGTGCTGCCCAACGGGCGCCGCGCGGTGGGGGTGTGCCTGCTCATGCTGGCCGCGGCCTCGGTCTGGATCTTCGCGCGGAACCGGCACGATTTCCTTCGCTTCCTCCGCGAGCATCGGCGTTCTCTTCTGGTCGGCGAGGCCGTGTTCGCGGCGGGGTTCCTGCTGTTCCTGGGCATCCGGGCGTTCAACCCCGAGATCTACTGGGGCGAGAAGCCCATGGACTTCTCGATCCTGAACATCCTGGTCCGTACGAAGTCGCTGCCGGCCTCCGACCCATGGCTGGCGGGCGCGCCGCTGGGCTACTACACGTTCGGCCACGAGATGATCGTCTTCCTGACGCTGCTGACGAACCTCTCCACGCGCTTCACGTTCAACCTGGCCTTCGGTTTTCTGGGCGGCGCGATCCTCCAAGGCGCCTTCGCGCTGGCGCGCAACTGGGGCGGGACGCTCCGTTCGGGGATCGCCGGGGGCGCGTTGACCCTCCTGCTGGGAAATCTCGCCGGATTGCGAGAATGGATTCTGAAGAAGCAGAAGCTGGATTGGGATTATTTCTGGGCCACCTCGCGCGTCATCCGGGACACGATCAACGAATACCCCCTGTGGAGCATGCTCTTCGCCGACCTGCACGCGCACGTGCTGGCGATCCCGATTTTCCTTCTGTTTACCGCGGCCGCTCTTCATCTGATCCGCCTCCACGGGGATCCCGTCGCGCCGGCGAGGGCGCGCCTGGCCGGAGCGGTACTGCTGGGTTTCCTGGCGGCAACGCAGGCTCTGACCAACGCGTGGGACGTTCCGCTTCTGGTGGGGTTGCTCGCGATCGTTTTCCTGACGGCCGCGTTCATGGCTCCGCGGCTGTCACTCCGAAGCCTCGCGCGCGCCGTGGTCACGCTCGTGGTCTCCGCGGGCTCGGCGTATCTGCTGAGCCGGGCGCTCTGGGTGCGCCTCGGCCACGCCCCGGCCATCGGAAAAAACGTCGAAGCCTACTCCACGGGCTTCGACCAGTTCACGGTGTTCGGGCTCTTTTTCTATCTCGTGATCGCGTGGTGGCTCAGCACGGCGTCGGCGCGCCTGGAAGCGCGGGGAATGGGTCGCGTCCTGCGCTGGGCGTTCGTCCTGTCTTTCGCGGCCGGTCTCTGTGTGCTCCTGGTGCGCTGGCCCAACGTGTTCCTGATCGCGAACGTCGTGCTCTTCCTGCTGGCCTTCGCGCTGTTTGCCGAAGAGCGCGAGGATCGCCTGGCGCTCGCCTTCGTCGCCGCCGCGTTCTTTCTCATCCTCTTCTGCCAGCGCCTCTACATCTACGATCGGATGAACACCTTCTTCAAGCTCTACCTGGAGG
>JBDTXY010000253.1:0-4680 GCA_040005945.1 Acidobacteriota bacterium | reverse complement strand
GCCATCTGCATCGTGGCGTAGTTGAAGAAAACCATGAGCCCCTTATACCGCGGCGCGAATCGCGGGGTGCCGAAATTGTAACATCTAGAGGGGGTTACGACCGTCCGCTTCCGGGGGCGAGTCGGGCGAGCGCAGGATGGCCCGAATCTCCTGCTCCCCTCCGCGACCCGCCGTGTGCGCCAGAATCTCTTCGGCCAGCGCGCGATAAAGGGCCAGGGCGTCACCGAAGGGCGCCAGCGCCCGCGCGTGCGCCCGCACGGTCCCGAAATCGCGGCTAGCCACCGCGCCCGTCAGGGCCCGCTCGAAGGAGCTCGAGGCCGCCGCCGCCGTGGCTTCGGAAGCCAGTTTCGCCAGAGCCGCGCGGGCCACCGCCTCCGGAATCCCGGCCGCGGCGCACGCGCGCACGGCCACCGCGAGCACCGCGACCGTTCCGCCCGCGGCCATGGACGCCGCCGCGTGGTACAGCGGCTTGCTCCCCGTCGCGAGACGGTGGGGCTGCGCGTCCAGAGCGCGGGCGATCCGCTCACCCTCCTCTACGGCCGCGGCGTCGCCCTCGACGGCGACGAACGCGCCGCGCCAGTCCTCCTCCGGCGCGCCGGTATAGGGCCGCAGCGGATGCATCGACGCCACGGAAGCGCCCGCAGAGCGCAGCGGCGCCAGGGCATCCGCGGGGAGAGCGCCTGACAAGTGGAAGGCGAAACGGCATCGGAGCCTTCCCGCCAGACGCGCGGCGCAGCCCGCGATCGCATCGTCCGGCACGGCGAGAACCAGGAGATCCGTCGCGTCGAAGGAATCCTGCGAGATCGCGCGCGTGACGGCATCCGGAAATCCTTCGCCGGAATCGGCCCCCGACGCTCGGACGATCACTTGCCGCGCTCGTCCGCCCGCCTGGACCCAGGAGCGCAAGAACGCGCGTCCCGCCCGTCCCGGACCGGCCAGCGAAAGTGAACGCGCGAGGACGGGATCCACCGGCCGGAGTCTACCGTCGGAGAAGGGAAGAACGACTTTGCTATCATTAGCACTCTCATGGTTGGAGTGCTAGCATGACCCCGTTGGACTCGCGCAGCCGCGCGATCTTGAAGGAGATCATCCGCGTCCACGTGGATACCGGCCGTCCGGTGTCCTCGCGAACGCTCTTCAAGGTCAATCGGTTCGCCCTCTCGCCGGCCTCGATCCGCAACATCATGGCCGACCTGACAGACGGGGGCTATCTGGCCCAGCCTCACACCTCCGCCGGACGCGTGCCCACGGACCGGGCGTACCGGCTCTACATCGACGAGCTGATGCGCCAGCGCCGCGTGGCCGACGACGTGCGCGAGCAGGTGGATTCGGACCTGGACTTGGCCGGCGCGGACGTGAGCCGGCTCTTCACGGCGGCCTCCAAGCTGCTCTCCCAGCTTTCGGGCGAGGTCGGCTTCGTCGTGGCGCCCGATGCCCTCCATACGGTCATTCGGAGCCTGCGTTTTCTGGCCGTTGCCCCGGGCAAGGTCCTGGTGGTCCAGGTCAACGATCCCGACGTGGTCCTGTCTCGCGTCCTGGAGACGGACGTGGCCTACAGCGCGGCCGAGCTGGACGCCTTGTCCGAGCGCCTCACCCGGGAATATGGGGGCTTGACCCTTCACGAGGTCCGCCGGCGGCTGTTAGTCGAAATGGTTCGGGAGAGGGAAGAGGCCGACCGCATCCTGGGCCGGGCCGCCACCCTGGCCCGCCGGGCCTTCGAGAAGAAGGAGGGGGAGGACAGCCTCTTCTACGACGGGACGGCGCGTCTGCTGGAGAAGCCCGAGTTCGCCGATGTGTTTTCCTTGAAAAAGATCTTTCAGGCCTTCGACGAGAAGGCCCGGGTGCTCGATTTGGTCTCCCGGTATCTGGATTCCCGCGGAACCAGCGTCATATTGGGCTCCGAAGACGACCATGCCGTGGACCCGCGGCTGTCGGCTGTCTTGACCTCGTACGGAACGGGAGAGACACTGACAGGAATGTTGGGTGTCATCGGGCCGGCGCGACGCGAATACACCCGGGTCATTCCGGTCGTGGAGTTGCTCGGACGCGCGGTCTCGGAGCGCCTGGAGCGGCGGGAAGAGCGCCTGGAACAGGAGAGCTCGGAATGAGCGACGAGCGGCACGACCGCGACCGGATCGAGCTGCAGGACGGCGACGCGCTGGACGGGGCCCTGGCGCAGGATGAGGCCAGCGCGCTGGACGCGGCCGAGCAGAAGCTGCGCTCGGCGCAGCAGGACCTGGCCGATCTCAAGGATCGCCACCTGCGCAAGCTCGCGGAGTTCGAGAACCACAAGAAGCGCAGCGAGCGCGAACGGCAGGAGTACTTCAAGATCGCCCTGGCGGGCTTCGTCCACGACTTCCTCCCGATTCTGGACAATTTCGAACGGGCGCTCGAGCACGCGCGGCCCGAAGACCTGGAGAGCGATTTCGGCCAGGGCGTCGTCATCATCCGCAAGCAACTCCAGGAGCTCTGGAAGCGCTACGGCTTGATCCCGATCGACACGTCCGGCTCTTTCGATCCGAATCTCCACGAGGCCGTGGCCACCGAGGAGTCCGACACGGTGGCTCCGAACACGATTCTCACGGAGCTCCAGAAGGGATACTTCCTGAACGATCGGCTGATTCGGCCCTCCTTCGTCAAGGTATCGGTGCGCAAGGGGGAGTCCGACGCGGGCAACCCGAACGGCTCGACGCCGCGCCGGGACTCCAAGGGCTAGGCTAAGGAGGCAGCGTGGGCAAGATCCTCGGCATCGACCTGGGCACGACCAACTGCTGCGTGGCGGTGGTCGAGGGCGCGACGCCCCAGGTGCTCACCAACCGCGAAGGCAGCCGGACCACTCCGTCCATCGTCGGTTTCACGGAGGATGGCGAGCGGCTGGTGGGCCAGATCGCCAAGCGCCAGGCCATCACCAACCCGATGAACACGGTCTTCGCCGTCAAGCGCCTGGTGGGCCGCAAGTACGAAGCCGAGGAGACGCAGCACGCGCGCGAGGTGCTGCCCTACGAAATCGCCCGGGCCGTCAACGGGGACGTGAAGATCCGGGCGCGCGCCCGCGAGTACAGCCCCGAGGAAATTTCGGCCTTCATCCTCCGTGAGATCAAGGAATTCTCGGAGGAGGCGCTGGGCGAGGAGATCACCGAGGCGATCATCACCGTGCCCGCGTACTTCGACGACGCGCAGCGCCAGGCCACCCGCGACGCGGGGCGCATCGCCGGGCTGGAGGTCTTGCGCATCATCAACGAGCCGACGGCCGCCTCCCTGGCTTACGGCCTGGACCGCAAGGGCAGCGAGACCGTGGCCGTCTACGATCTGGGCGGCGGCACGTTCGACGTCTCGATCCTGCAGCTGGGCGACGGAATCTACGAGGTCAAGGCCACGGCCGGGGACACGTACTTAGGCGGCGAGGACTTCGACAAGAAGATCATGGACTGGCTGCTGGACGACTTCCGCAAGTCGACCGGGATCGATCTGCGCCAGGACCGCATGGCCCTGCAGCGCCTCAAGGAGGCCGCCGAGAAGGCCAAGTGCGAGCTCTCCACGGCGACCGAGACGACCCTGACGCTGCCGTTCATCTCCGCCGACGCGTCGGGCCCCAAGCACATCAACCGGACGCTGACCCGCGAGCGCTTCGAATCGCTGGTCGCGGACCTGATCGATCGGACGGCGGCGCCTTGCCTGGACGCGCTGGCGGCGGCAAGCCTGAAGCCCTCGGACGTGGATCAGGTGATCTTAGTCGGCGGCCAGACGCGCACGCCGAAGGTCCAGCGGATGGTCGCCGAGCTATTCGGCCGCGAGCCCAACCGGGACATCAATCCGGATGAGGTGGTGGCGATCGGCGCCGCGATCCAGGGCGGCGTTCTGAAGGGCGAGATCAAGGACGTCGTCCTCCTCGACGTCACGCCCCTCTCTCTCGGGATCGAGATGCACGGCGGCGTCTTCGAGAAGCTGATCGAACGCAACTCCACGATCCCAACCAAGAACACGAAGGTGTTCACAACCGTCGCCGACAACCAGTCCGTAGTCGAGATCCACGTCCTGCAGGGCGAGCGGGAGATCGCCAAGGACAACAAGTCGCTGGGACGCTTCGAGCTCGTCGGCATCCCGTCCGCGCCGCGCGGCGTGCCGCAGATCGAAGTCACCTTCGCGATCGATTCCAACGGCATCGTGAACGTCTCGGCCCGGGACATGGCGACCGGGAAGGCCCAGGGGATGCAAATCAATCCGGCCGGGGGACTCTCCCAGATCGAGATCGACCGGATCATCAAAGAGGCCTCGGCCTTTGCCGAGGCGGATCACGAACGCCGGGAGATCGCTGCGATCAAGAATCGCCTCGAGGGGATGATCGCCTCCAACGAACGCGTGCTCTCGGAATTTGGCGCCGGGCTGGCCGACGACGAACGCGGGCGCATCGAGGAGACGCTGACCCGCTCGCGGGAGATCGCCGGGGGCGAGTCGCGCGAGGCCTTCAACGAAGCGATTTTCGACATGCAGGGCGTCTCGAAGGTTCTGACACGCGTGATGCTGGCGCGCGCGGGCGCCGGCGGAGCCGCCGCAAGCTGATCTTGAGATTCGAGGATTCGCGAGTTGTGGGCTGATCCTCGCAACTCCCAATTCGCAATTCACAAATTCTTTCTTATGCCCCAACGCGACTACTACGAAATCCTGAGCGTGACCCGCGAG
>JBDTXY010000252.1:0-4696 GCA_040005945.1 Acidobacteriota bacterium | reverse complement strand
CCGCATTGCTGAACTCGACGAACCCAAACCCCTTGGACTGGCCCGTGTCCCGGTCCGTGATCACGCTAGCCGAGTCGGGCGTGCCGAACTTGGCGAACATGTCGTTGAGTTGGTCGTCGGAGATGTTGTACGGGAGGTTACCTACGTAGAGCTTCATCAGATCATCCTTATTGCCGGACATTCGTGGGCGAAAACACCGCCGGCGCGGGGCTCCGCATTCTCGTATGTTTTCGTTCGGGATTCGTCAGAACGGGTCTGGCAAAGGCGAGCGAAGCGAGAACAAGGTCACTATATCACCAATCCCGAGGCCCCCCGGCGTGATACGGTGAAGGTCACCGATTCCCTCGACGGACACGCCCGTCCCGGTTTTCGGCGAGAAAGCGGGTTGTCTCATGGAAAAAAGCTTACGCCGCTGGAAATGCCGGGACTGCAGCCGCGCCAACGAATCGGCGATCGCGTTGGACGGCACCGGAAAGTGCGGACATTGCGGGCACAGCATGAACGTTCAGCCCAGCCGGCTTCGCAACGGCGTGGTCCTCCCCGCCACCTACCCGACCCGCATGGGTTCCCCCGGCCGAACCGCGCACGTGCGCTCGCTCGGCGAAGTCTAGACGATCGCACCGGACAGCCTCCTCGCGCCCCTCGAGGCGGGCCGAAGTCTTTCGGCGCTGGTCGGCCACCCCTTTCCCCCTCCCGTCGATTCCGCTAGAGCTAGAATCCGCGGCCATGCCGTATTCACCCGAAGCCATCGCGAAGCTCTTTGCCTATGGCCGGTGGGCGAACGCCAAGACGCTGGAATCGGTGTCGGGCTTGACGCCCGAGCAGTACGACCGAAAGGCGGGCGGCAGCTTCGGATCGGTTCAAGGCACGCTGGCGCATCTCTACGGCGCCGACTGGGTCTGGCTCGAACGCTGGCATGGCCGCTCGCCGCGTTCTCTGCCGGCCTCTGAAGCGGTTCCGACCCTGGACGTTCTCCGGGAGAAGTGGCGCAAGGTCGAGGATGGGCACCGGGCGTTCGTCGAAGGAGTCTCGGCGGAGCGGCTGGCGGAGAAGCTGACTTACGTCAATTTTCAGGGCGCGACATGGACCTATGTGTTGGGAGATGCGCTCCTGCACGTCGCCAACCATGGGACGTACCACCGGGGCCAAGTCGCGACCCTGCTGCGTCAGATCGGCGGAACGCCCATCTCCACGGACTATCTCCGCTTCCTGGACGCCGGGGGATAGCGGCCGGGCGTCGGCATCGGTAAGATGCGCCCTCCCGGACAAACGATGGAACCCAGCCACATCTTTTTTGAGCGGAGCGGGCGCGGGTCGAGATCTCCTCGAACGCGCGGTTTCGCGGCGGCCCCGGCGCCCGAAGCCGTCGGCGCGCCGGTTCGGGACGGGTTGACGCCGGAGGAGCTTCGAGCCGCCTTCGACGGCGCGCTCAGCGCGATCCTGATCGCGGACGATCAGGGGCGTTACGTCGACGCCAATCCGGCGGCCTCGGACCTTCTGGGAATTCCGCGCGAGGCGATCCTGAAACTCTCCGTTGCGGATCTGTGTGCTCCCGGCTACGATTTCGAGGCCAGCTGGAGGCAATTCCGACACGCCGGACACAGCCGAGGGGAAATCGATCTCTACCTTCCCAGCGGCAGCGTTCGCGCCGTCGAGTTTGCCGCGACCGCGAACGTGGCTCCGGGCCGGCATCTTTCGATCATGCGGGACATCACCCAGCGCAAGGAAGTCGAAGCGCAGGTTCTGCATCAGAAGGAAGAGCTCAAGGACTTCGTCGAGAACGCGCCGGTGGGTCTCCACTGGGTCGGACCCGACGGGACGATCCTTTGGGTCAACCAGGCGGAGCTCGACATGCTCGGGTACAGCCGCGAAGAGTACGTGGGCCGGCACATCGCAGACTTCCATGCCGATCGTGATGTCATTGAGGACATCCTGCGCCGGTTGAGCGTCGGCGAGACCCTGCGGCAGTACGAGGCCCGGCTGCGCTGCAAGGATGGAAGCACCCGGGTGGTCCAGATCCGCTCCAACGTGAAGTGGGAAAACGGCCGGTTCGTGCACACCCGCTGCTTCACGCGGGACGTCACGGAGAGCCGCAAGTCGCAGGAGATGATCCAGGAGGGCCAGCGCCAGCTGTCGATGGCCCTGACGGCGGCGCGCATGGGGACTTGGAGCTGGAACGTGCAAACCGGCGGCCTGGACTGGTCCGACAACTTGGAAGAGATCCACGGTATGGCGCCGGGCACCTTTCAGGGAACGTACGAGTCCTTCTTGAGCTGCATCCATCCCGAGGACCGCGAGATGGTGGAGGCGGGAGTGCGCAAGGCGGTCGAGGAGCGGTCCACGTACGACGTCGAGTTCCGGGTTCCGCACCCCGATGGATCCGTGCGCTGGGTCGCCGGGCACGGGCAGGTCTTCGTCGACGCCGAAGGGAACCCCGCGCGCATGATTGGCATCGGCCGGGACGTGACCGAGAAACGGCGGGCCGCGGAGAACCTCGAAAACGCCTATGCGCAGGCGCAGGAGGCTCTACAGATCCGCGACGCCTTTCTGTCGATCGCCGGCCATGAGTTCCGCACGCCTCTGGGCGCTGTGACCCTGACGCTCCACAATTTGTCGCGGCGATTGGCGGAGAGCCCGGATGCCGCATCGACCCGAGCGATCGAGAGTCTCCAGCGCCAGGTGGATCGGTTGACGCGCCTGACCGAGGACTTTCTCGAGGTCGGGAAAATCCGCGCCGGAAAGCTCGTTCTGGAGCCGGAGCCGACCGACCTGTCCCGCCTGGCCGCGGAGAGCGTGGACCGCTTTCGGGAGTCGGCCGCCGCCGCCGGCTCGAGCCTGGAGGTCGTCTCCGAGGGCCCGGTCCTCGGATCGTGGGATCCCTCGCGCCTGGACCAGGTCGTGACGAATCTTCTGGCCAACGCGGTGAAGTTCGGCGGGGGAAAGCCGATCGAGATCCGCGTGGAACGCCGCGGCGGGTTTCCTTCGAAAGCCGATCCGGCCGGCCGACCTTCTCGAAGCGGTCACGGAGTTTTGCGCGTAGCCGAGCCGATCGACCGCCGCTCATGACGCTCCCGATCATCCAGGTAGACGCCTTCACGGAACGTCCCTACGCCGGAAACTCCGCGGCCGTATGCATGTTGCCGGCGGAGCGGGACGCGAGCTGGATGCAGCTCGTGGCGCGGGAGATGAACCTGTCCGAGACCGCGTTCCTGGTGCGGCTGCAGGATCACTTCGATCTGAGATGGTTCACGCCCTCCGTCGAAGTCGACTTGTGCGGCCACGCGACGCTGGCCAGCGCGCACGTGCTCTGGGAGGAGAAATACCTCGACGCGTCGGAGCCGGCGCGCTTCCAAACGAAGAGCGGACTCCTGACGGCCCGGCGGGACGAGGGGCAGATCTGGCTGGACTTTCCGGCGCTGCCCGAAGCGCCCGCGGAGACTCCCGACGCGCTCGCGCGCGGGCTCGGCGTGCCGGCGCGATACGTCGGCCGCAACGCGTTCGACTATCTCGTCGAACTGGAGTCGGAAGACGCCGTTCGCAACCTTCAGCCGCGCATGGCGGTCTTGGCCGGCGCGGGAGGGCGAGGCGTCATCGTGACCAGCCGGGCTCACAGTCCCAAGTACGACTTCGTATCGCGGTTCTTCGCGCCGGCCTCCGGAATCGACGAGGACCCGGTGACGGGTTCGGCGCATTGCTGTCTCGGGCCGTATTGGGCAAGCCGGCTGTCCCGGAGCGAGCTGGTGGGCTACCAGGCCTCGGCGCGCGGAGGCTTCGTGCGCGTGCGCTGCCGCGGCGATCGCGTCGATCTGGGGGGCCACGCGGTGACGGTCCTGCGCGGAAATCTCGAGGGAGTGGCCTGTACTTGACGCGCCCGCGCGGGCGGGCGTAGCCTCATGGCGAGCGTGCGGCGTTTCGCCCACGCGTTGTTCCCGCCGGGAGCGATTGCCCTGGCGAAAGGAGGCCTCATGTATCCCGGATTCATTCCCCATTGGAAGCGCGGGCGTTGCGGCGACCGCGGCGTTGCGGTAGGCATCGGCTTTGCGGAGTGCGCCGATCAGGGCCGCGGCTGGGAGTTTCACGCGGCGCCCGAGGACGCGGAGGACGGCTTCGGGTTCGGATCCGCCTTCGGAGGAGGCGGCGGTTTCGGCGTGCGCCGCCCTCTGCGGTTCTTGGTCTACAAGCTGCAGCTCGAGGAGGCGCAGGTCGCGGAGCTCGTGCGCATCCTGGACGAGATCAAGACGGAACGGGCCCAGGCCGCCGTGGACCACCGCCGCGCGATCTCCAGTTTCGCCGACGCGATCGAGGGCGAGGTCTTCGATGAGCCCAAGGCCAAGGCCGGTGCTTCCCTGCGGCTTCAGAGCGCGGAGCGTCTCCAGGCCGCCGTGGTGGCGACGCTGGGGCGGCTTCACAAGCTTCTGGATCCGCAGCAGCGCTCCCGGCTGGCGTATCTGATTCACACGGCGACCCTCTCCATTTAGTCGGCTCTTGGGCGCGGGTGGCTCACCCGCGCCCGTTCTTAAACCGTCATACGATTCCGGCGGCGCTCGCGCCACGACCATGCCCGAAGGCAACACCATCCATCGCCTGGCTCGCCGCCACACGCGGGATTTCGGCAGCCGCATCGTCCGCGTCCGCTCGCCGCAGGGGCGATTCGCCACGGAGGCGAAGCGGCTGGATGGCCGCCGGTTCCGCCGCG
>JBDTXY010000251.1:0-4722 GCA_040005945.1 Acidobacteriota bacterium | reverse complement strand
CCGACCGTACGTCATTCAGCACCTCGCCTTTCGTCTCTTGAAAAGGCAGAACCTGCGAAACATGCGGCGATCCTGATTCTCGACGACGGAAGATGGAAGGAAGATGCGGTAAGAACTCCGACGAACTGGCGTGAAGAGGCGGGTGAAGACGAAAGGAGACCCCCGAGGAGCGCGCTAGACTCCCCGCCCATGTCCTCGACACCGTCCGAGACTCTCGACCGGATCGCACGCAGCGGCGAGGCGGTCTTCGCGATCGACTCGTCGGACCGGATCGTTCTCTGGAACAAGAAGTGCGAGGACCTGCTCGGCAAGCCAGCGCGGGCGGTTCTCGGGAAGCGCTGCTACGACGTCCTCGCGGGGCGGGACGCGCAGGGCAACATCTACTGCTATCGCAACTGCCCCGTGGCGTTCCAGGCGCGCGAGAAGGCGTCGGAGCCCGTCGCGCGTTTCCCGGTCCGAGTGCCAATGGGCACCGGCGGCGAGCGCCGGGTCGAAGTGTCCCTCTTTGCGATCCCGTCCTACCATCCGGCGCTCGCGACGGTCGTTCACGTCATTCGGGAGACGAATAAGAAGCCCTCGGCTCTGGAGAAAAAGCTCGAGAAGGAGGTCTCCAGGGACGAACCGCTCTGGCCGATGACCTCCTCCGAAGGAGAGCCTGTCGCGCTGACGCACCGCGAACAGGAGGTCCTCCGCTGCCTGGCGCGCGGGATGTCGACGGCGAGCATCGCCCGGAAGCTCGCGATCGCGCCGGTCACTGTGCGCAACCACATCCAGTCGATCCTCCAGCGCCTGGACGTGCACAGCAAGCTCGCCGCGGTCGTTTACGCGTACCGCCACGATCTGATCTGAGAGGCTTGCCGCTCTAGCCGATCTGGACGGGCGTTCCCGTGAGCTCGAAGCAGAACTTCTCGAGCATGCGGTCTGTCGAACCGGTTCCACCCGTCGCACCCGCAGTGCTCGCGCGTTTCGACGTCGCAGCAGAGCGCCACGCCTGCGACCTCCTGTCGGCCGAGGTGATGGAAGCCGGACGACCTGCTCGAGCTCCTGACGGAGCCACCCGTGCTCGATTTTCGCTCCGCTGGTCGGTTCGGCTTCTCTCATGAGCAACGCACCTCCGGAAGCCGTACTTGACCCAGTCAGGTAGCGACAGATTCCCTCGGCGCGTCGTATTCGCTCTGAGTCATCTGCATCAGGTCCTAAGGAGGCAACCGCTCTATGTTCGGGTTGAGCTTGGCCTGAATGAAACCGGTATCAAAGGAGAAAAAAGTGACAGCTCGTCGCGCCGACAGGCCGATTTCGCAGACGCCGGCGGAAACGCAGATGTTTACGCCGGCAGAGAAGCGCGGCGGGACCGGAGGGGCCTCGCCGATCAGCAAGAGCTCCCTGCCGCTGCGGTCCGGCGAACGCGAGAAGCAACTCACGTCTCGGGAGCGTCAGATCCTCGGGCTCTTCGCGCGGGGAATGCGAACGGCGGCGATCGCGCTCCGTCTTTCGATCTCGACGACCACGGTGCGAAACCACTCGCAGCGGATCCTCGCGAAGCTTCGCGTTCACAGCCGGCTTCATGCCGTCGCCGTCGGATATGCCAGCGGATTGATTCGGGTTCCGATGCCAAGCGCTCGGCCGAGAGAGGAGAGGTCATGAGCGCTGGAGTCGAATCGGCGACGTCCCGAAGAAGTCGCTGATTCAATTGCATCATTGATCTCTCCGTTCTCGAACCGCGACAATACAACCCAACCTGAAAGGGGAGGATCACCTCATGAAGAGTCGCCCGAGAAACCGATTGTTCCTTCTGTCAACCGTCGCCGCGATTCTCCTGGCGCCGTCGCGGTCAGCGAACGCCGTTCCCGCCTTTTCCCGCAAGTACCAGACCTCCTGCCAGACCTGTCACGCCATCTTCCCGAAGCTCAACCCTTTCGGCGAGGCCTTTCGGTTGAACGGCTACCGGATGCCTCAGGAGACGGAAGAACTGATCAAGCAGAAGCCGGTCAGCCTCGGGTCGGAGGCGTACGAGCGCATTTGGCCCGAGATGGTGTGGCCGAGTGATCTGCCGGGAAGCGCGCCGCTGGCGATCAACGTGAAGATGGCGAACATCTACGCCTCCAGCAGGGACGAGACCGGCCGACAGATCATCCACAACGACTTTCAGTTCCCGCAGGAGGCCAACCTGTTCGCCGCGGGAACCCTCGGCAAGTTGCTCGGTTTTTTTCTGGAGCTGACGTACGAAGAGCGCCCGGATGGTGGCAGTGACGTCGAGATCGAACACGCC
Organism: Acidobacteriota bacterium; assembly: GCA_040005945.1. Classification (GTDB taxonomy): domain Bacteria; phylum Acidobacteriota; class Thermoanaerobaculia; order UBA5066; family Gp7-AA6; genus DAHUXD01. The sequence goes on along the minus strand of JBDTXY010000251.1, from coordinate 2,453 downwards.
CGGCTCGACCTGACCTCGGTTTTCGGGCCGGAGCACCTGGTGAACTTCCGAATCGGCAAGCTCGCGCCGAACATCTACGACGGCTTCCAGGAAATGTGGCTCATGACCGACAACGCCATCGACACTCTTTTTTCGTATAACCCCATCGGGTTCCACGGCGGGACGGGCCTCGACGACGGCGGCGTCAGTTTGCCCTCCCGGGTCCGCGGCATCGAGATGTACGGGGTCGCTGCGCACCGGCTCTTCTACACGATCGGAGTCGACAATCCCATCGGACCGGGCGGCCCCAATGGAACCTTCGGGGCAAACAGCGGGAAGGACCTTTACGCCCGAATCGACTACAAGTTCGGCGGCATGGGTCTCGACGGCGACACGAAAGGTGTGAAGCTCCCTGCGGAGAACTGGCGGGAGAACTCGCTGCGCGTCGGCATCCTCGGCGACACGGGCGACGGCAAGGATGTCAATTTCGACATTGCGGACGACGCGGGGAGCCCATTTAAGATGCAGGACCGCCGCTACAACCGGGTCGGCGTCTTCGCCTCCTGCTACCTGGGGAGCCTGAACCTGTTTGGCGTGGCCCTGCATGGCACGGACAAGCTTCTCCTGCTCGACAACGAATCCGTCGCGGAGATCAGCGAGACCAAGCGCAGCTACGACGCGTGGTTCGCCCAGGCGGATTACGTCTTGAAGCCGCCGTTCCAGCTCTCCGCGCGCTACGAAAACCTGCGTGCGGCGGACCCGAGCGTCAAGTCGCTGGAGAGGCTGAACGCAAACTTCAGTGTTCTCATCCGAGCCAACGTCAAAGCGATGCTTGAGTACAATCGCGACCTGCGGAATTCCGAGAACTACACGCTCGCGACCGTGCTGCGGTTCGCCTACTGAAGGAGAACGGACAAATGAAAAGAATCCTGCTTGGAACTCTGCTTCTGGGCGTGACGACCGCGTTGCACGGCGGAGACATCCACGGCAAAGTGGTCTGCTCCGGCCTGAGCAGCAGCGCCGACGCGGTCGTTTACGTGGGGGCGATCCCCGGAAAGACGTTCCCGCCGCCCGCAGAACACGCGAAGATGGACCAGCTCAACAAGGTTTTCCAGCCTCACTTACTTGCCGTGCCGGTGGGGACAACCGTAGATTTCCTGAACGATGATCCGTTCGGCCACAACGTCTTCACGCCGGACGCCTGCGCCGGGAAGTTCAACCTGGGCACTTATCCGAAGGGGGAGAAGCGGTCTCATACCTTCTCGAAGGAATGCTTTGCCACGATCCTCTGCATCGTTCACCCGGAGATGGACGCCTACGTCGCGGCGTTGCCAACCCGGTATTTCGCCGTCACGAATCCGGACGGCTCCTACGAGATCAAGGACGTCCCGGATGGCTCCTACACGTTGAAGGTCTGGCATCCGAAGCTCAAGGGCGCCGGGAAGACCGTCTCCGTGCACGGGGCGACACAAGCGGATTTCCAGATGGCCCGCTGACAGGCGTGGCGAGTGAGGAACATCTCCCGATTCCTCGGCCTTGCCGTAGGTCTGTCCCTGATCTCTTCCATCGCGGGCTCCGCCACCCGGCGACACGAGAGCCAGGCAGGGACCCCGGTTCGAACCATTCGAGGGTTTCGAATCACATCCGTTGAAGGGCCGAGTTGGCTGAAGCACCTTGGAATCCCGTTCGAACTATCCAACATGGGCCGGGTCGGGCGATGGGGGCCGGCGCCGACTCCGCCCGCGAATGGTCCGTGGAGCGGGAAGGAGGGAGAGGGCAACTTCGTGCTGTCCGGCGCCGATCTCTATCGGCTGAGTTGTGAGTCGTGCCACGAACCTGCTGGCACGGGTGTTCCGCCGGAGATCAACTCGCTCATCGGTCCAGTGCAGGCGACCTCGCCCGTGCTGATCCGGCAGCAGATGAAACAGCGCGGCATCGATATCGGTACAAAGATGGTTCGCGATTTGAGCTCCCAGGCGGAAGCTGCTATTCGTGCCCGACTAACAAATGGCGGCACGAAGATGCCGCCGTTTCGCCATCTGCAGAGGGCGGAGTTGGACTCCGTGTTCGCCTATCTCAACCTGCTCGCGGGCGTGCCCGGGGCTGAGGGAAAGCAAATCCGCGTAAGGGAGTCCGCCATGCGCGTTGGGGAGCTTCTGGTTAAGGGGACCTGCCACATCTGTCATGACGCCACGGGCCCCGGAAGTGGCGGCGGTGGCATGGTAGCCCGGCCTGGCGTGATTCCCTCACTGGCGAGCCTGCCAAAGGAGAGAGCGGAGTTCGAAGTCGTGCGGAAGGTTCGTGAGGGGCTACCGATGCCGATGCCGATGATGACGAGCAGCCGTGGTGAGATGCCGCTCTTCCCCCGCCTGACCCCTGAGGAGATCTCCGCGGCCTTTGAATACCTCGCCTCCTTCCCGCCGCGGCCCTGACTGCCTCCTGGCGGGCGCGGACTGCGTGGGATGGTCCTATAC
>JBDTXY010000250.1:0-4736 GCA_040005945.1 Acidobacteriota bacterium | reverse complement strand
TCAAGGAGGAGGGGCACGAAGTCATCGGCCTCTCGATGCAGCTCTGGGACCATTCCCGGGAGGCGGGGCGTTCCAGCCGCTGCTGCTCGCTGGACGATCTGTCCGACGCGCGCCGGGTCGCGTGGGCGCTGGACATCCGCCACTACGTTCTGAACCTCGAGGAGGAGTTTCGCCAGGATGTCGTGCGCCCGTTCGTCGCCGCGTACCTGGCCGGCGAGACGCCGATTCCGTGCTCGGCTTGCAACGCGAAGGTCAAGTTCGCGACCCTCTGGGATCGTGCGCGCGCCCTGGGCTGCGAGGCGATCGCCACGGGGCACTACGTGCGCGCCGGCGAGGATCGCGCGTCGGGCCGCCGGATGCTGCGAAAGGGTCTGGACCCCGAGAAGGATCAGTCCTACTTTCTGTACGACTTGACCGCGGAGCAGCTCGCGGCGGCCCGATTCCCGGTCGGCGCGCTCTCCAAGGCGCAGGTCCGCGCGCACGCGCGCCGCGCGAACCTTCCGACCGCGGACAAGGAGGAGAGCCAGGAGATCTGTTTCGTCCCGCCGGGCACGCGCGCGGGCGAGTTCGTAGCGCGAGAAGCCCAGGGAATGGGTCTCGCGCTTCCGGCCGCTCCCGGGCGGCTGGAGGACGCGCGTGGAAAGAGCCTGGGCACGCACGCGGGACACTTCCGATTCACGATCGGCCAACGGCGCGGCATCGGAATCGCCGCGTCGCAACGGCTCTACGTGCTCGCGGTCGACGCTCCGGCCAATCGGGTCGTGGTGGGCCCGGGCGAGGATCTGGAGACCCGCGTCGCTTCGATCGCGGATCTACGGCTGCTCGCGGGCGCGCCCGCCCCGCCGTTCCGAGCCGCAGCCAGGATCCGGCACCGCGGCGCCGAGGTCCCCGCGACGATCTCCTCGGACGGCGCCACGGGCGCGCGCGTCGAGTTCGATCACCCCGTCCGCGCGGCCGCGCCGGGCCAGTCGTGTGTCTTCTATGACGGGGACGTGGTGCTTGGAGGGGGAGTGATTCGGAGGAGCTGAGTGAGTTGTCAGTTATCGGTTGTCAGTTATCAGTTGGAAACTCTGAACTGTGAACTGTGAACTAATTCGTCTTCGTATCCGTCATCTCCGTCACCGGGCTCTGGAAGTCGGAGCGGATCTCCCCGTAGGTGCGCTCGTAGAGCTCGATGTTCTGCTGCAGCGCGCGCAGGAGCTGCTTGGCGTGATACGGGGTCGTCAGAATGCGGCTCATGACCTTGGCATCGGGACGGCCGGGGACCATGCGGCCGAAGTCCATGACGAACTCCGTCGGATTGTGGAGGATGTTGGCGAAGTTGACGTAGTGGCCCTCCGACGTCGGCTCGTCGATCGTGACCTTGACGGGTACGGGCTTTGCGTCGGGCATGGCGTCCTCCCCCGTGAGTCTAACGCGAGGATCGGGTTACACTGACGCTCCATGCGTTCTCTGCCGATCCGAATTCTCGCGACCGGAATGCTTCTGGTCGCCGCGGGCGCCGCGGCGCAGCAGAACGTGCCCTCGCTTCCGGACTCCACCCAAGGCAGCGCGTTTGCGCAGAACCCGCTGGTGGTGGAAGCCGACCGCTCGTACTCCCGGCGCCAGGAGGGACGAAATGGCTCCCGCGCCAGCAACGGTCCCATCGCCCAGGCGATCGCGGGCTACGACGAAGCGGCCCAGGCCCCGGATCAGGTCGAGGCGCGCTGGAAGCTGGTCCGCGCGCTCTATTTCAAGGGGGTCTACACCGGGATGGACCCGGACGGCCGGAAGGCCGTGTTCGAAAAAGCGCGCCGCGTCTCCGAAGAGGCCGTGGGGATTCTGGACAAAAGCCTGGAGCAGCGCGGCATCCAGAACATCCTGACTCTGGGCCCGGAGCTGCTCGCCGGGAAGCTGCGCGACCGTTCCGACGCGGCGCCCACGTATTTTTGGGCGGCCGTTGCCTGGGGCGAATGGGCCCTATCGCAGGGCAAGCTCGAAGCCGCCAAGCGCGGCGCGGCCGAGAAGATCCGCGACTACGCCCTGACGGTCATCGGCATCGATCCGGATTTCGAGGAAGGCGGCGGCTACCGTATTCTCGGGCGGCTCCACGATCAGGCGCCCTGGATTCCCTTCGTAACCGGTTGGGTCTCGGAGGCGGAGGCGGTCAAGCACCTCCGGCTGGCGATGGAGAAGAGCAAACGCAACTTCGTCAACCGGCACTTCCTCGCCGAGGCGCTTCACAAGGGCGACGCGAAGGAGAAGGCCGAGGCGATCGCCCTCGAAGAGGGCCTGGTGGCGGACACGCCGTCGCCGCAGCACCTGGTCGAAGAGCTCAAGATCCAGGACGACGCGAAGGCCAACCTTTCGGCCTGGAAGAAAGCCTCGTAGCTCCGGGGCGGGCTGGCAGCTCGCGGAGCAGATCCGCGGCCGTGCGCCCGGTTTCCGGATGTCTCCAATCCGGCGCGAGCTCGGCCAAGGGCGCCAGGACGAACCGGCGCCCCGCCATGCGGGGATGCGGCAGGATCGGATCCCGGAATTTTCGCCGCCGCCCGCCCAGGTCCAGGACGTCGAGGTCGATCTCCCTCGGACCGTTCCTAAAACTGGGCTTGCGCCCGATGGATTTCTCGATCGCCTGCGCGGCGCGCAGGAGCCGCTCGGCCGAGCCTCGCCAGAGGATCGCGGCGACGGCGTTCCAGAACGGGCGCTGCGCGGCGTAGCCCACGGGGTCGGTGCGATAGATCGATGAAACGCCGATCACCGGCGCCAGGCGCGAAATCTCCCGGAGCGCCCGCGTCAGATGGGCGCGGCGGTCGCCGCGGTTGGAGCCCAAGGCCAGGTAGGCGACGCGGGCGCGGGCGCGCCCCGGCTCAGTAGACTTCCTCTTCCTCTTCGTCGGCCTCGCGCGCCTCCTCGCCTTCTTCGAGCTCGTCGTCGTCGAGATCGGCTTCCTCCGGTTCCGCGGGCCCCTCTTCGCCAAACTCCGGCGGGTTCTCGTCAGGGATCGTCTCGAGCAACGTGCGCCGCGGGGGGCGGGGCGCCGGAGGCGGCGCGTCGTCGGATTTCGCGCTTTTCTGATTCGCGCCGCACTTGGGGCAGATGGCATCCGGCTTGCCGAGGTTGTAGAACTTCGTGTGGCAGTGGAAGCACTCGTATTTTTTTCCGAGATCGGGCATATCCCCTCGAAAGGCGGCCAAACCTAGCACGCGTGTTTTCAGGGGTCAACCTGTTAGGATCGAGCGGGATGAAGCACGGGCGGCGGCGCGTCGTTCTCGGGCTCTCAGTCGTCGGCCTGTGGGCGGCCGCGAGCCACGCCGGAGCGCAATTTCCCTGGGCGGGAGCCCGGGCGCTGGGAATGGGCGGCGCGCAAGTCGCCGCGGTCGACGATGCCTCGGCGGCCTGGTCCAATCCCGCTGCCCTGGGCCGCCTCGACGGCTGGAACGTCCAGATCCTCGGGGGCGGGGTGGCGTCCAGCCGCAACGATCTGCTCCGGACCATCGACACCTTGACCGGCCTGCCGTTCGACGCGATCGCCGACGGCCAGAGTCTGGACCGTCTGCCGGAGTTGATCGACGGGATCTCGCGCCTGTCGCTGGAGGACACGAGCGTTCTCTTCTCGGGCGTCGCCGGCATTGCGGCCTCATACAAGGGGTTCGCGCTCTCCGTGGGCGATGTTCCCTACGCCGCCGTCTATCCCGTCATCGACCTCGTGCACATCGTCCCCACCGGGGGGCCGGCGAATGGTCTGGCGTTCAACCAGACGGGCCTCTCCTTCGCGGGGCTCTCGGCGCGCGAGATCCGGCTGGCTTACGGGCGGGGGTTCCTGGGCGAGAAGGTCCTCGTGGGCGGCGCCGCCCGGCTGGTGTTCGGCCGGTCCTACTTCGAGCACTGCGGCGTCTTCGGCGATTGCGCGGACAAGAGTCTGGCGGCGATCGTTCGCGAGGCGTTTCAGGAGAACGCCCGTGACTCCACCCGTTTCGCCTTCGATCTCGGCGCGATGGTGGACCTGGACATCTTCAGGGCCGGCATCACGGGCGTCTCGCTCAATCAGCCACACTTCGACGTCGCGGCGGTGCCGGCGGCGCCCGCCACCGTGCCTCTGCCGCGGCAGCTGCGCGCCGGAATCGCGGTCGACCCGCTGCCGTTTCTGACCGTGGCCGCGGACGGAGATCTGCTCGGGGGCGACACGCTGGCCCCCGCAGCGACGAGCCGCCAGCTCTCCTTCGGCGTGGAGGGCCGGCTCCCGCTCTTCGTGTTGCGCGTCGGCGCGCTCCACGACTTTGCGGCCTCCGATCCCCATTGGGCCGTTTCCGCCGGCGTCGGCTGGCGCGGACCGGTGCTCGCGATCGACGCCTCGGTGCTCCTGTCGCCCAAGGGCGGCGTCAATCCGAGCGACCTGGACCGCCAGGACCTCGGGGCAGCCCTCGGGGTCCGGCTGCACTTCTAGCGCCCGGCATCCGTGTTTGAACTGCTCGCGCGCGACCCGGAATCCTCCGCGCGGCGGGGGACCCTCGCGACGCGGCGCGGCGCGATCGAGACCCCGTGCTTCCTGCCGGTGGGCACCCGCGGCGCGGTCAAGGGGGTCTCCTACGACTTGCTGGAATCCTGGGACTGCCGGGCCGTGCTTGCGAACACCTACCACCTCATGGCGCGGCCCGGGATCGAGACGATCGGACGCGCCGGCGGGCTGCATGCGTTCATCGGCTGGCCGCGCGCGATCCTGACGGACTCCGGAGGGTTCCAGATCATGAGCCTCG
>JBDTXY010000249.1:0-4745 GCA_040005945.1 Acidobacteriota bacterium | reverse complement strand
TTGCCGCGCCCTTGGCCGGATGCGCCTTCATGAGCTCGAACTCCTCGTCGGTCAAGGCCGTGGGCTTGCGAATGATCCGGTCGTCGATGCCGATCTTCCCGACGTCGTGGAGGAGCGCGGAGAGGCGGGTTTTCCGGACCTCGTCGGCCGACAGCCCCATTTCCTTGGCGATCGCGGAGGCGTAGCGGGCGACCCGTTCCGAGTGGCCGCGCGTGTAGGGATCCTTGGCGTCGATTGCGGCCGCGAGCGCGCGGATCGAGGCGAGGAACAGCTCCTGGGTTTCGCGCGCCGCTTTCTGGACCCGCTCGAAGGAGTCCTTGATCGACTCGCTCATGCGGTTGAAGTTCTCGGAGAGGTCCGCGATCTCGGCCGTCCCGCTGACCTCGACGCTCGTGCCGTATTGGCCCTCGCTGACGGCGCGGGTGGAGACCGCCAGCTGGGCGATCGGCCGGGAGAGCCGCCGCGCGAAGAGCACGCCCAGCAGCAGGGCGCCGGCCAGGCAGGCCGCGCTCCAGATCACGGTGTCTCGGACCATGCGTTGGACGGAGGCGAAGGCGATGTCCCGGTCGCGCTCCACCAGGACGCCCCAGGGCGGGTCGCCAACGGGCGCGATCGAGGCCAGGACGATCCCCGTCGCCGCCTTTTCGGATCGGGTCACGCGCGCCGGAAATCGAACAAAATCGGCCACCAGGGAGGAGGGGTGTGTGGATCCGTTGCCCGTGGCCGGAGGAAACAGGATGCGCCCGCGCGCGTCCACGAGGGTCGCTCTGGCCTCGCGGCGCGCCTCGTCCTGGAACTCCCGGACGATCGGCTGCCAGGACACCAGGGCTTCGACGACGCCGATCCGAGCGCCCTTCTCGTCAGTCACGGGGGCCGCCAGGACCGCCACGGCGCCCAGCTCCGTCACCGAGAAGGGATCGCCTGAGTATCGCGCGCCGTCGCGCGCGGACTCGAACCCCCGGCGAAACTCGAAGTCCATCGCCGGCGAGTGGATATCGGGCCCCACGAAGCTGCCGGCGCCCTGCAGATTCACCCCGCGAATCGCGACCAGCTGGCTTTGTCCCCGCAGCACGGTGCCCAGGATCTCCGCTCCGCCGGAGGAGAACGGCTCCTTCCCGGTCAATTCCGACGCGAGGTGGATCGAGTCGGCCGACTTCGTCAACTGCTGCGCCGCGGCCGCGTAGAACGCCGCGATGTGATCGGCGATCGCGGCCGAAGAACGTGTCAGGTATTTCTCCTCCAGCGTCTCCAGCGTGCGGCGGTTGCGCCGGATGAGCACCGTTTCGGAGACTAAGAGCGGGACGATCGAGGCCAGCATGAGGGCGCCGGACAGGAGTACGAAAAGGCGAATCCGCCGTACGGAGCCTCGCCCGGTCACGATAGCGTTATTATAGCCGCTGCCTCCAGCCATTCTTGGGAGGAGACGGACGCCTCCACGCGGGCGCGGCCGATCGCCTCCAGCAGCACCCCCGCAGTGCCCCGCGCCGTGGCCTTCTTGTCCCGTTCCAGCAGCGGAGAAAGCCGTGCGGCGCTTCTCTCGGGCTCCGGAAAGGGCCCCAGGCCGGAGAGAATCTCGCGCACCGCCGCGGCGTCGGTCTCGGACAATCCGGCGCGGCGCCGCGAAATCTCCAGCGCGGCGGCGATTCCCCAGGCCACCGCTTCGCCGTGCCGCAGCGCCCCGTAGCCGCCCGCGACTTCCAGCGCGTGACCCAGGGTGTGGCCGAAGTTCAGGAGCCTCCGCGGGCCCGCGTCGAGCGGGTCGGCCGTCACCAATCCCGCTTTCACGCGGACCGACCCGGCCAGCAGCTCCAGCAGCTCCGGCGCATCGCGCGAGAGGATCGCGGGCAAGGCCGCGGCCGCCCGCCGCGCGAGGGGGCCATCGGCGATCCAGGCGGCCTTGAACGCCTCGACCAAGCCCGCGCGGTAGTCGCGGTCGGGCAAGGTCGCGAGGCAGAGCGGATCGATCAGGATCGCCCGCGGCGGATGAAACGCGCCCAGCAAGTTCTTGCCGCGGGGGTGATTGACCGCCGTCTTGCCTCCGATCGCGGCATCGGCCATGCCCGCGGTCGTCGTCGGCACGGCATTCCACGCAATCCCCCGGAGCAGGATCGCCGCGGCGAATCCGACGACGTCCGTGACGACCCCGCCTCCCACCGCGATGAACGCGTCGTCGCGCCGGAGCCCGGCCGCGAGCGCGGCCTCGGCGATGGTCGCCACCGCCGCGAGGGTCTTGGACGGCTCGCCGTCCGCGATCTCGAGATCCAGCAGCGTGGGCTCGCCGAGCGACGCGCGAATCCCCTCCGCGCACGGCTGCGCCGCGGAGGACGTCACCAAGAGGTAGCGTCCCGACGGCGAGACCAGATGATCGCGCGCCCGCGCGACCAGACCCGCGCCGACCCAGATCGTGCCGTCCCCGTCGCCGACCAGAATCCGTTGGGGAGAGATGGCCGCGTTCAACCGTCCGACCGCGCGGGCGGCTCCAGGCCCAGCTCTTTCAATTGCTCCGGAAGCACGCGCGCCGGCGCCTTGGTCATCAGGCAGATTCCGGACGTGGTCTTGGGGAACGCGATCACGTCCCGCAGCGACGTGGCCCCGGCCGCGATCGCGCAGATGCGATCCAGCCCCAGCGCGATGCCTCCATGCGGCGGGGCGCCGTAGCGCAGGGCCTCCAGCAGGAAGCCGAACCGCTCCTGCGCTTCGGCCTCCCCGATGCCCAGCCGCCGGAAGACGCGGTCCTGAAGCTCGGCCCGGTGGATGCGGATCGAGCCGGACCCCAGCTCCCAGCCGTTGACCACGACGTCGTACGCGCGCGCCCGCACGCTGCCCGGGTCCGACTCCAGCCGCTCGAGATCCTCTTCGCGCGGAGCGGTGAAGGGATGGTTCATCGGGAACCACGCCCCGGTCGCATCGTCCTGCCCCAGGAGCGGAAAGTCCGTGACCCAACAAAAGGCATAGCGGGACTCGTCGATGAGCTTGAGCTCCCGGGCGGCCTCGGCGCGCAGCGCGGCCAAGGCGGCGAAGGCGGCCTTGGAGGAATCGGCCACGATCAGCAGCAGGTCGCCGTCGGCGAGGGCGCTCGACGCGATGAGCGCGTCCAGGTGCGCCGGAGGCAATCCCTTCTTGGCCGGCGAGGTCACCTCGCCTCCGGCCCGCTTGATCCACAGCAACCCGCCGGCGCCGTGCTCGCGGGCCTTCTCCGTCAGCTCGTCCAACCGCTTGCGCGAGAGCGCCGCGCCGCCCGGCACCCGCAGACCGCGCACGGATCCTCCGCCCGCGAGCGCCTTCTCGAACGGCACGAACCCGCTGCCGGCCGCGACACCCGACAGATCGCAGAGCGGCAGGTCGTAACGCAGGTCCGGCCGGTCCGTCCCGTAACTCTCCATCGCGTGCGCGTAGGTCAAACGCGGAAACGGCCGCTCCACCCGGATCTGCGCGGCCGCGAACGCCTCGACCAGGAAGGCCTCCACGGCGTCGAAGACGTCCTCCTCGGTTAGAAAGGAGATCTCCAGGTCGATCTGGGTGAACTCGAATTGCCGGTCGGCGCGCAGGTCCTCGTCCCGGAAGCAGCGCGCGATCTGGAAATACTTCTCGAAGCCGGAAACCATCAGGATCTGCTTGAAGAGCTGCGGCGACTGCGGGAGCGCGTACCACTGGCCGCGGTGCACGCGGGAGGGCACCAGGAAGTCGCGCGCGCCCTCGGGCGTCGACCGCGTCAACATCGGAGTCTCGATCTCGAGGAATCCCCGCTCGTGGAGCACGCGCCGGACGCGAAACGCGATCTCGTCGCGCAGCACGAAGTTCTTCTGCATCGCCGGGCGCCGCAGGTCGAGGTAGCGGTATTCCAGTCGCAGCTCTTCGGTCGCGTTGGTCCGGTCCTCGACCGTGAACGGAGGCGTCCGCGAGCGCGCCAGGAACGCGAGGGACGACGCCACGACTTCGATCTCGCCCGTCGCCAGCTCCGCGTTGCGCTGCCCCGCCGCCCGAAGCACGACCTCGCCCTCGATCTCGACGACGTCCTCGCTGCGCGCCTCTCCGGCGGCGGCGACGGCCTCGGGCGGGCAGCGCTGGCGGTCGAGCACCACCTGGAGCAGGCCGCTGCGATCCCGCAGGGTCAGGAAGATGAGGTCCCCCAGATCCCTGCGCCGGGCGACCCAGCCCTGCAGGAACACGGCCCGGCCGGCGTCGGCGGCGCGCAATGCCCCGGCGGCCGACCGCGTCTTCTTCATCGCTCCCTCGCGGCGCCCAGGCGCTCGGCCAGCTCTTTTCGGGGAAACGTCTGTTGCTCGCTGGAGGAGAGATCCTTGATCGTCACCTCGCCCCGATCGCTCTCGTTGACGCCGAGCAGGACCGCCTGCACCCGGGCGACCCGAAACGCGTGGCGCGAAGGATCGCTGGCGATCTGGCCGGCCCGCGACAGGCCCTTGACGATTCCTCGTCCTTGAAAGTCTGTTTCGACGATCGCCTCCCGGTCGCAGGCGCGGATGTCGTTCGAGATACCCAGGGCGTAGAGAAACTGCTCCGCCGAGTCGGGAATGACGTAGAAGAGCGTCTTCTGGGGGCGCGCGTCGATCGTCATCGCCTCCACGAGCCGGTCCTCACCGATCGCAAACCCGATCGCCGAGGTCGGCGGCCCGCCGAGATGCTGCACGAGGTCGTCGTAGCGCCCTCCACCGAGGATCGCGTTCTGCGCTCCCAGCCGTTCGGATACGACTTCGAAGACCGTGAGCGTGTAGTAGTCGAGCCCC
>JBDTXY010000248.1:0-4834 GCA_040005945.1 Acidobacteriota bacterium | reverse complement strand
GAGCGGAGCGAAGGGATCAGGCGGTCGGTCGAGCCCGCATCCGGGCGAGCCGACCGCCGGTGCCGCAGGCAGATCCCGCAGCGCAGCGTAGGCGACGTGTAGCGCAGCTACGGCGACGGTTAGATCTTCTTTTCGACGACTTTGACTCGCCGCGCGCCGGCGGTCGCCCGACGGTGGTGCTCGTGGAAGTGCTTGGACTGGACGCGGGTGAAGACCGCGCCCAGCAGCACGAGAAGCGATGCGTAGTAGACCCAGAACAGGATGACCATCATGGACCCGGCGGCTCCGTAGGCCGAGGCCAGGTCGCTGCGTCCGAGGTAGAAGCCGATCGCCCACTTCCCGAGCGACAGGAGCAGTGCGGTCACGACGGCGCCCAGCCACACGTCGCGCCAGGGGATCTCGACGTCGGGCAAGACGCGGTATAGCAAGGCGAAGAGCAGGGTCACGAGAAGGTACGTGACGACGGTGTTTCCGCTCTCGAAGACCGCAGCCGGAAGGTCGACCCAGCGCTCGAGCACGTTTTGCAGCGCATGGATCGTCGCCGACAAGACCAGGGAGACCACCAGGACGAACCCGAGCGCGATGACCAGCGCGAAGGAGACGACCCGCTTCCACACGAGCGTCCGGATCAGCGGACCGGGCCGGGGAGCCACGTCCCACATGCTGTTGAGCGAGTCCTGGAGCTGCACGAACACGGCCGTGGTCCCGACGATGAACGTGGCGATCCCGATGATCCGGGCCAGGAGACCGGTCGTCTCGAAGGCGGCGTGTCCCAGCATTTCGTCGACGGCGAGCGCCTGGTCATGCCCCATGAGCAGCTCGAATTGCCCGACGATCTGGTGCCGGACGGCCGGGGGATCGAAGAGGAGCCCGGCCCCGGAGGCGAACAGGACCAACACGGGAGCCAGCGAGAAGAGCGCGAAGAACGCCAGAGCGGCGCTCTGGGTGAACGCGTCGCGCGCGACCCACGCTCGGAAAGTCTCCCGCAGGATGGGTCCCCAGAGTCGGAGGCGTGACGAGCGGGATCGACGAGCCATGAGAGGCAGATCCTACGGCCTTTCCACGGGGCGGGGGGTCGGCCTTTCTCCCGGAATCGCGCCCGACGGGCCCGCGCTCTTCCAAAGGCGCTCCATAGAAGAGCCGGCGCACGTAGGCGGCCGCGACGATGGAGGCCAGGCCAACGAGCGGCACCCCGAGGCGCGCGCGCAGGCGAGGCCATTGGCTTTGATGGGCGTGCTCGGATCGAGGCTGGCAGGCAGGGTGCCCGCGCGGCACCGGGCCATTCGATGCGTTCGCGGCCTCAAGACTGTGGAGCGCTCCTCCGGAATTTCGGATCGCGCCCGGAGCGCGTTAAACTCCGGGCCGCATGCCGCCGCTGCCCACCGAGCGCGTGATCTTCGGACTGCCCGGACGCGCCGCGTTTGGGTTCCTGGTTCTGCTGGCGATCATCGTCTTCGTGTACTCGATCTCCCGGCGCATCCGGGTGCTCCAGGCGGGCCGGCCCGACAACCGCTTCACGCACATCGGGCTGCGCATTCGCAAGACGCTCGAGTACGCCTTCGCGCAGAAGCGCATGTTCCAGGATCCCTACGCGGGGTTCTTTCACATCCTGATCTTCGGCGGGTTCGTGGTCTTGACCGTGCGCTCGATCGCGCTGGTCCTGGAGGGATCGGTGCCGGGGTTCGTGCTCCTGCCCGGGCGCACGGGCGACGTCTACACCCTGGCCAAGGACGTCTTCGAGGTCCTGACGCTCGTGGGCGTCGCCCTGGCCGTGCTGCGGCGCGCGTTCGCGCGGCCCAAGCGGCTGGACCTCTCGATGGACGCGTGGCTGATTCTCTTTCTCATCGGTCTGCTGATGGCGACGGACCTGGTGGCCGCGGGGGCCCAGGCCGCTCTGGCGCCGGCTTTGGCCACCGGGTGGGCGCCCGCGGTGACGGCGATCGCGAGGATGCTGTCGGGGATGGACCCGGCCCGGCTGCGCGTGATCTACGAGTCATGCTGGTGGGTCCACCTCACCGATCTGCTGTTCTTCGGCAACTATCTGCCGTACTCCAAGCATTTCCACATCATCACGGCGATCCCCAACATCTTCTTCATGAACCTCGAGCCGATGGGGAAGCTCGCGACCGTGGACATCGAGAACTCGGAGCGCTTCGGCGCTTCGCGGGTCGAGGACCTGACCTGGAAGTCGATGCTGGACGGCTACACGTGCACGGAGTGCGGCCGGTGCCGCGAGGTGTGCCCGACGGCCCTGACGGGAAAGCCGCTGGACCCGAAGATCTTCATCGGCGACGTGCGCGACGCCGTCTACGAGGCCACGCCCGACATCCTCGCGGCGTCCGGCCGGGGCAACGGCGCCGGGTCCTCGGCGCGGAAGGACTTGATCGGCGGGTGGATCTCGGAGGACACGATCTGGGCATGCACCATGTGCGGCTTCTGCACGACGGCCTGCCCGGTCTTCATCATCCCGGCCGTCGACAAGATTGCCGACATGCGCCGGTACCTGGTATTGGAGAAAGCGGAGTTTCCCAAGGAAGTGCAGAACGCGTTTCGCGGGATGGAGACCAACGGCAATCCCTGGAACATCGCCGCGGCCACGCGCGCGGACTGGGCCAAGGAGCTCCCGGTCGTGACGATGGGGGAGGCGGAAGGCAAGGCCGTCGAGGTCCTGTTCTGGGTGGGCTGCGCGGGATCGTACGAGGACCGGGCCAAGCGGGTCTCCCGCTCGCTGGTGGAGATGCTCGACGCCGCCGGCGTCTCGTTCGCGATCCTGGGGACGGAGGAGACCTGCACCGGGGACTCGGCTCGCCGCCTGGGAAACGAGTACCTCTTCCAGACGCTGGCGCAGCAGAACGTCGAGACGCTCAACGGCTACGGGGTCCGGAAGATCGTGACCAACTGTCCGCATTGCATGAATTGCCTCAAAAACGAGTACGGGGATTTCGGCGGCCACTACGACGTCGTTCACGGCTCCCAGCTGGTGGCGGATCTGATCGCGGCCGGCCGGATCACGATGACGACGCCGATTCCCGACACGATCACGTTTCACGATCCCTGCTACCTGGGCCGCTACAACGGCGCGTACGAGGCGCCGCGCCAAATCCTGCGGGCGATCCCGGGCCTGGAGTTCAAGGAGCTCGATCGCTCGCGGGAGAGAGGCCTCTGCTGCGGCGCGGGCGGCGGGCGGATGTGGATGGAAGAGAAGCTGGGCTCGCGCATCAACCAGACGCGCATGCGCGAGATCGCGGATGCCCAGACGTCCTCGGTCGGAGTTTCGTGCCCGTTCTGCATGGTGATGATCGGGAACGCGAAAGAGGAGATCGGCGTCAGCACCCAGCCCTTCGACGTCCTGGAGTTGGCCCGGCGCTCGATGGGTCCGCCGACGGCGTGACGCCGCGCTTCCTGGTCGATCGGCTCCTCCAGCTCCTTCGGCGCGATCGGCCGGGGCCCTACCGGGGATTGCGCGGCGTGGGGCAGCGCTGGGAACGTCTCGCTGAGAAGCGCCTGAAAGACGAGGGCTACCGGATCCAAGCCCGCAACTATCGAACCCGCACGGGGGAGATCGACTTCATCGCGGAAGAGAACGGCGTCCTCTGCTTCATCGAGGTCAAGGGGCGCAGCGGCTTGCGCTTTGGCGCTCCCGCCGAGGCGGTGACCGCGGAAAAGCAGGGCCGTATTGTCCGGGCCGCCGAGCTTTACTTGAGCCGGCAGCGGATCGGCTCGCGACCGTGCCGCTTCGACGTCGTCTCGATCCTCGAACGCGACGGCGAGGCCCAGATCGCGATCCTCCGCGGCGCGTTCGAGGCGGGACGCAAGCCGTAGGCCCCAGCGGCCACGGTCATGCCGATCCATCGCCCAACCTGCTAGAATTCCATGTTGTCTAACCTAGGAAGTCCCGTGGCCGATTCCGATCTTCGCTACACGTTCGCCTGTCCCTCATGCGCCGGGAGCTTCTCGATTCAGATCGAGCGAATCCCGCCCGTCAGGGCTCGCTTCAGCTGTCCCAAGTGCGGCAAGGCGATGGACTTCCCGGCGCGCGAAGAGGCCCGCGTTTACATGATGCTGCAGCCCGGAGAAGGCGCCGGCGAGGCCGGGTCCGCGCTGGCGGTCGAGCTGCCGTTTCGGGCGGTCCGGGCGCCCGCGCCCGCGGCGCAGCCGGCGAAGGCCGCCGCACCGCCTCGTGAACCCGCTAAAGCGCCCGCGCCGACTCCTCCGCCCGCGAAAGCGCCGGAGCCGCCTTCCCCTTCCTGGCCCCCGAAGGCTCCGGTTCAGCCCGACGCATCGCCGGAGCCCGCGCCCGACCGTCCTTTTTCCAAGCGGTCCGCCGAGTTCCAGACCGCCCACGTCCCGGACGGGGACACGCGCTACACGATTCAGAAGACCGGGTTCGAAGGCGATATCTACGACCGGCGCGCGATGCGCATCCTGATTCGCACCGGTGCGGTCAACGAGGCCGATCCGGTGTGCCTGGGTCCGGCCGACGCCGTTCGCGCCGACCTGATCCCCGATCTCAAGGCGCTCTTCGAGCTCCGGAAGAACGCGCGCTTCACGCCGCCCGCCGTTTGCCGCAAGCACACGGACAAGCTGGCGCACTACCGGTGCGCCTCCACCAGCCGCCCGCTGTGCGAGGACTGCGCCGCGGAGCGAAAGTACGGCGGCACTTCGGTGCGCGTCTGCGACCACTGCGGCGGGCAAGTCCAGGAGCTTCCGATCGAATAGACGCGCGCCTGTGTCCGGCCGCGTCTTGACCGTCCCGGCGCCCTCGGCTATCCTTCCGCCTCCCCGAGCGGGAATAGCTCAGCGGTAGAGCGCCACCTTGCCAAGGTGGAAGTCG
>JBDTXY010000247.1:0-4838 GCA_040005945.1 Acidobacteriota bacterium | reverse complement strand
TCGCCTCTCCGGAGGCGACGGCCAGGATCCGGCGCGCGCGGGACGTCGTCGACGGCTGGGCGCCGATGCCCTCCGATCGCCTGTCCGTCGTCGCCTTCCGAAATCTCGACGCGCTTGCGGCCCGAGCCCGATCGATCGTCCGGAACAATTTGGCACTGATCACGGAGTGGCTTGCCGCGACGCCGCAGCTCGAATGCGTCGCGCCGCGGGCCACGCTGGCCTTTCCGCGCCTGCGCGGCGGCACGGATGCCGGACCGTTCGCCGAACGACTCTTCCGGGAAACCGCCACCGCCGTTGCGCCCGGCCACTTCTTCGGAGCTCCGGCCCACTTCCGGATCGCGTTTGGCGGCGAGCCCGCGGCGGTGGCGAAGGGCCTGGACGCGATCCGCCGGTGTCTCGAAACGGCTTAGATCATTCCCACTCGATCGTCGCCGGAGGCTTGGACGTGATGTCGTACACGACGCGGTTGATTCCCCGCACCGTGCCGACGACGCGGCTGGCGATGGCATCGAGCACTTCGTGCGGCATCCGGAACCAGTCGGCCGTCATGAAATCCGTCGTCTGCACCGCCCGCACCGCCAGGACGAATTCGTGCGTGCGGGCGTCGCCCATCACGCCCACCGACCGCACCGGGAGGAGCACCGCGAACGCCTGGGAGATCGCGTCGTAGAGCCCGGCTTTCCGGATCTCCTCGAGCACGATCTCGTCCGCCTTCTGGAGCAGCGCCACCTTCTCGCGCGTGACCTCGCCGAGAATCCGCACGGCCAGGCCCGGGCCCGGGAACGGATGCCGCGCCAGGAACTCGCGCGGGAGGCCGAGCTCCGCGCCGAGCGCGCGCACTTCGTCCTTGAAGAGCTCGCGCACCGGCTCGATCAACTCGAACCCCAGCCGCTGCGGAAGGCCGCCGACGTTGTGGTGCGTCTTGATCACAGCGGATGGCCCATGGATCGAAACCGATTCGATGACGTCGGGATACAGGGTTCCCTGCGCCAGATAGCGCGCGTCCGGGATGCGATGGGACTCGGCCTCGAACACCTCGATGAACGTCCGTCCGATGATGCGGCGCTTCTCCTCGGGATCCGTGACGCCCGCCAGCGCGTTGAAGAACCGATCGGCCGCGTCGACGGCATGCACGCGGACGCCCAGGCGCTCGAACGCTTCCACGACTTGCTGCCGCTCGTGGGCCCGCATCAGCCCGTGGTCCACCAGAATGGGGTGGACGCGATCGCCCAGAGCCTCGCGCAGGAGGACCGCGGTCACCGAGGAATCGACGCCGCCCGACAGCGCGCAGATCACGGCACCCGTGGGCGCCTGCTTGCGGATGGCCTCGACCTTCTCCTGGCGGAAGCCCGCCATCGTCCAGTCCGGTTTGACCTTGCAGATGTGGAACAGGAAGTTTTCGAGGATCTCGCGGCCGTGGATCGTGTGGCCGACCTCGGGATGAAATTGCAGCGCGTAGATTCCCCGGCTCGGATTCTCGAAGCCCGCGATCGGGGAGTTGCCGGTGGAGGCGATTACGCGAAACCCGGCCGGCGGCGCCACGACCGAATCGCCGTGGTTCATCCAGACCGTCTGTTCCGGCTCCAGGCCCGCGAAAAGCTGCGAGTCCGGCGCCAGCGTCGCGACCGCCCGACCGTACTCGCGCCCTTCGTTGGCGACGCCGCCGCCGCTGGCCTGCGCGATCCATTGCATCCCGTAGCAGAGCCCCAGCAGCGGAACGCCCATCGCGGTCGGGTCGGCGGTCGGAACCGGCGCCGTGCTCTCGTACACGCTCTGGGGGCCTCCCGACAGGATGATCCCGGCGGGATTCCAGCGCCGGATCTCCGCGTCGGAGGCCGTGGGCGGCAGGACGACCGAGAAGACGCGCGCCTCGCGGATGCGCCGTGCGATCAGCTGCGTGTACTGCCCCCCGAAATCCAGGATGACGATCGCGCGGCCGGAGCTCATGCCGCGCTCGCCCTGCTCAAGAGCGCCAGCGGTCCAGCGACCACGGCCGCCGGAATCACGGCCAGCGCCGCGGAGGCAAACGGGGAAACAGCCGCCAACAGCGGCGCCACGAGCGTGCCGGGCGCCTGCCGCAGGGCCAGCCGTTCACCGAACCACATCACCAACACGCTCCCCGCCAGGAACAGAACCGGGAAGGCGCCGGCGAAGGCCCGCCCGTACGCGGAATGACGCCCGCTCTTGCGCCCGAAGAGGGCCCGTTCCGCCAGGGCCACGCTGACGATGAAGAGCAGCGACACGGCGTACGCCGGCAGGAAGAAGACCAGCGCCTGTTCCAGGAATCGCGTCTCCGGCGCCGCGCGCTCGACGCCCTCGCCGGCCCACTGCTGAAAGAACGGGTAGGTCCCGAAACCCGGATCCTTGCGGCCGTGCGTCAGCAGGAAGACCAGGACGACGAGGAGGAAGGCGGATGGGAGGAGCAGCGCCGCTTGCCGGAGAAACTTCACGTCCCAACCGATTGTATTCGATGTCGGATTCGGGTCGGTAGAATACCCGCGCGTGCGTCCCCGAAAATCGACGTGGATCTGGATCGGCGTCTTGATCGCCGCGATCGCCGCGGCCGCGATCCTCGGCGGCACGGGGAACGACAACGGTTGCCTGCACCTGCTGGCCGTCGCCCTGATCTGGAGCGCCGCGTTCGTGCTGGTCGTGCGCGTCCTCGCGAATCTCTTCCGCCTGGTCATCCGGCGATTGACCCTGCGGCTGGCCTTCTCTTATTTCCTGATCGGCATCGTGCCGATCCCGCTCCTGGCGACCCTCTTATCCCTGGCGTCCTACATGGTGGCGCACCAGTTCATGGCCAACCGGTTGCGCCGCGAGATGACCGCGGTCGGCGAGGCCGCCCTGGCCGCCGACGGAAACCTGCCCGAGATTCGCGCGGACGCCGACGGCGTGATCGTGCGCTCCGGGCTGTCCTGGCTGCACGCGGGCGAAAAGGCGCCCTGGCTCTCGGGCCTGGCCCGTCCCGGCTTCCTGGCGAGCGAGGACCGCCTCTGGTTGGCCATTCCCGCCGGGGCCCGCTCGGCGCGCGTGTTGGACCTCTCCGATCCGGACACTCCCGGGATGCAGCGGCTCGCCGACCTGACCGGCTACGAGGTCGCAATCGAGATGGGCACGGCGGCCGCCGAGAAAGGGGGCTTGAGCATCTTTACCCACGACGAGGCCGAGTCCAAGCGCGGGATCCACGTCCACACGAAGGGCGGCACTCCCGCCTCGCCGGTTCGCCGGCCGGCCAACGCGCGTCCCGCCGGAGGGGGCCCCTGGGGACGCGAGTGGATCCACGCGTTCTACCTGGAGACCGTGTTGAACGCCGTGGAAAAGGAGTCCCACACCGGCCGCAACGTGGCCATCCTGCAGGCGACCACGTCTCCGGCGACGCTCTCCGACCAGCTCTTCGCGCAGGGCGTCGCCGAGATCGGCCGCGTGTTCTGGATCATCTTCGCGGTCATCGCGGGGATCCTGCTTCTGGTCTATCTCGTGGCGCTGGCCGTCGCGTTCTCGCTGGTCGGGTCCATCGCCCGCAGCGTCAATCGGCTCACGCGCGCCGCGGAAGCCGTCGCCCGGGGCGATTTCTCGTTGCGCATTCACTCCAAGTCGCGGGATCAGATCGGGGACCTGGCCCGCACGTTCGACGGAATGGCCGACTCCATCCAGCGCCTGCTCCTGGTCACGGCCCGCAAGGAACGGCTGGAGGCCGAGGTGGCGATGGCCCGCACGATCCAGCACAAGCTCCTGCCCCCCGCCGCGGCGACGCTCCCCGGCTTTTCCGTGCTCGCTCACTTCCAGCCCGTGGCCGAGATCGGCGGCGACTATTACGACTACCTGCCGATGCCGGACGGACGCACGGCGGTGGCCCTGGGCGACGTTTCGGGACACGGCCTGCCGACTGGCCTGTTGGTCGCCATGGCCAAGGCGGCCCTTTCGACCCTGCTGCAGGCCGGGCATCAGTCGGGCGACCTCTTCTCGCGCATGAACGATTTGATTCATCGCTCGACCGAGCCGCGCCATTACATGACGCTGTGTCTGCTGGCCTACGACGCCGCCAAACGCCGGGGAACCCTCACCAACGCCGGGCAGCTTCCCCCGTACCGGATCTCCGGCGGCCGGGTCGAGTCGCTCGCGCTTCCGGCGTTCCCCCTCGGACTGTTTCCCGACAAGACGTTTCCCTCGCAGGAGTACACGTTCGCGGCGGGCGATGTCGTCGTGATCCTCTCCGACGGCTTAGTCGAGGCGGCGGACGCTTTGGACGAGCCGTTCGGATTCGAACGGTTCGAGGCCATCCTGCGCGAGGAGGGGGGCAACGGCGCGGAGTCGCTTCGTAACGCGCTGCTGGCGGCGATCGCGGCGCACACGGGGGAACGGCCGCCGGAGGACGACCGAACGCTGGTGATCCTGACGCTGGAGTGACCAAAAAAACTTCGGCCGCGGGCGAATCACCCGCGGCCGAGAGCCAGATGTCCTACCTCGCGGCTGCTACTTCCAACGGCCTTCCACCCAGAACCAGCCGTTGCGGTGGTGCCGCCAGCGTCCCGCCACCCAGCGCGCGTGCGCTCTGGGCGCGCGATCCCAGCGGCCGGCGACCCAAACGTATGCCGCGCCGTCCCAACGGTGATAGCCCGGGATCCAGACGAAGTTGGGGCCCGGCGCGACCACGCGCACTTCCGACACTGGCACCGGCGGAGCCACCCGCACGTAGACCGCGCCCGGCGGCCCCGGCGGCGTTTCTCCGCGGCATCCGCGCGTCGCTGCGGAAGACGGTGGCGCATTGGACCGGCGAGTATCAATACACGATCGACCAGGTGCTCGAGAACATGGTGACGCGGAGCAATCAGCTG
>JBDTXY010000246.1:0-4844 GCA_040005945.1 Acidobacteriota bacterium | reverse complement strand
AGCGTCTATTTCTACTTCCTGGTCGATTCGAATCACGACGGCAGCTTCGGGCCCGGTGACGACGGCTACAACCTCGTCTGGCAGAGCGGGATCTCCCTGATGCGCACAGAACTCCCGGACCGGACCATCTACGATCTGACGACGGACCTCACCTCTCCCGATGCCGAGTTGTTTCGCGGTATCGGAACCGGAGGCGTGAGCGAGGGCGTCTTCTGCGTGCCCCTCCGGCTCACGGCGACTCGCTTCAAGTAATCCTCGGCTCGCTGGCGCCCGGGTGAGTCTCTTGTACTCTGGTCAGATGATCGCCGGGATCGTGCTCGCGGCGGGTGGCTCGACGCGTATGGGGCGGCCGAAGATGACGCTCCCGCTGGGTGGAAGCACGGTGCTCGCCGCGAGTGTCGCGCCGCTCCTGGAAGCGGGGCTCGAACGTGTCGTCGTGGTGCTGGGGGCCGACGCGGAAACGGTCCGCCGGCAGGCCGCGCTCGCTGACGATTCCCGCCTTCGGGTCATCGTTCACGCCGACTGGAAGGACGGCATGTCCTCGTCCCTGCGAAGAGGCCTCGACGAATGCGCAGAGGCAGATGCCGTGCTCATCGCGCTCGGGGACCAGCCGGGAATGACGGCCGAGCGCGTGAGGGCGGTCCTCGAAGCCTTTCGCCCGGGTGTGCGCCTGGTCGTCCCGGTTGCCGATGCCGTGCCGACCCACCCCGTCCTCTTCTCGCGCGATCTCTTCGCTGAGCTTCGCGCCCTGACCGGGGATGTTGGGGCGCGGGAAGTGGTGCGGCGCCATGAACACGAGGCGGTGCGAATCGCGGCCGAGCCCTTAGCAGATGTCGATACGGAGGAGGACTACCGGCGAGTCATCGGCGACACGTGAAGGACGCCGGGCGGGGTCAAGCCCCGCCCCTACGGGAGACGTAGGGGCGACCCTTGCGGTCGCCCAGATCCGTCAGTAGGCGGCTAGCGCCCTCGCCGCTCGGCAGAGCTTTTCCGCGTTGGGTAGGAACGCCTCTTCGAGCGGGGGAGAGTAAGGCACGGGCGTGTCCGGGGCCGTGACGCGGACGAGCGGGCCGTCGAGATATTCGAAGCATCGCTCCGACAGGACCGCGGCGATCTCGGCGCCGATGCCGCCGGTGCGCGTGGCCTCGTGGAGCAGGATCGCCTTGTTGGTCTTCGCTACGGACTCCAAGACTGTCTCCTCGTCCATGGGAAAAAGCGTGCGCAGGTCCACGACCTCGGCGTCGATCCCCTCGGCTTCGAGCGTCTTGGCGGCTTCCAGCGCCGTCCACATCATGGCTCCGTAGGTGATGATCGAGAGATCGCGGCCCTCGCGCTTGACCGCCGCCTTTCCGATCGGGACGATGTAGTCGCCTTCGGGCAGCTGCTCCTTGATGCGGCGATACAGAAACTTGTGCTCGAAGAAGAGCACGGGGTCGTCGTCGCGGATGGCGGCCTTGATCAGCCCCTTGGCGTCGTAGGCGGTCGCGGGCTGCACGACCTTGAGCCCGGGCGTGTGCGCGAAGTAAGCCTCCGGGTTTTGCGAATGGAACGGCCCGCCGTGCACGCCCCCGCCGGACGGTCCGCGGATGACCAGCGGGACGCCCACGCCCGTGCGATACCGCGACTTGGCCGCGAAATTCGTGATCATGTCGAACGCGCAGGAGATGAAGTCGATGAATTGCATCTCCGCCACCGGACGCATCCCCATCATCGCGGCGCCGACCGCGGCGCCCACGATCGCCGTCTCGGAGATGGGTGTGTCGATCACGCGGCCCTCGCCGAACTCCTGGATGAGCCCGTCGGTGACCTTGAACGCGCCTCCGTAGACGCCGATGTCTTCGCCCAGGAGGAACACGCTCTCATCGCGCGCCATCTCCTCGCGGATGCCTTCGCGGATCGCGTCGACGTAGGTGGTCAGGCCCTGGGCGGCCGGCGCGCCGGGATCCGGGCCGGCTAAGTGCGGAGCGTCGCTCACGATTGCCGCCGCACGATGGCGGGCTCGGACTGGGCCGCCCCCTTCGCGTAGACGTTCTGTAGGGCGACTTCGGGCAATGGGAGCGGGCTCTTCTCCGCCAGCTCGACCTCGCGGTCGACCTCCTGAGTGATCGCCTGATCCATCGCGGAGAGCTGCTCGGCGGTCGCGGTTCCCGCTTCGATGAGCACGCGCGCGTAGCTCTCCAGAGGGTCTTTCTCGCGCCAGGCCTCCAGCTCTTCCTTGGGGACGTAGGCCTGCGCGTCGTGCTCGGCGTGGCCCTTCATCCGGTAGGTCACGGCCTCGATGAGACTCGGACCCTGGCCGGCGCGCGCCCGATCCACGGCGCGCCGCGCGGACGCATGGACCGCCAGCACGTCGTTGCCATCCACGCTCTCTCCCGGAATCCCGTAGGCCGCCGCCTTGTCGGCCAGGCACTTGGCCGCCGTCTGTTTGTGGAACGGCGTCGAGTACGCCCAGCCGTTGTTCTCGGCGATGACGACCAGCGGCAGCTTCTGCACGGCCGCGAAATTGAGCCCCTCGTGGAAGGCGCCGGTCGAGGTGCCGCCGTCGCCGATCCACGTCATCGTCACGAGGTCCTTCTTCTGGAGCCGCGCGGCCAGGGCGATGCCCGCCATCACGGGGATGAGGGCGCCCAGCATCGAGATGGGGGAGATCACGCCGCGTTGGGGGTTCCCGAAATGGAGATTGCAGTCCTTGCCTCCGGAGGGGGAGGTCGCGCGGGCCATGTACTGCGTCATGACGTCGCGGGGCGAGTACCCCATGACGAGGATGGCGCCCAGGTTGCGAATCAGGGGCCCCACGATGTCGCCCTTGGAGAGCGCAAAGGCGCTTCCCACGGAGGTCGCCTCCTGGCCCAGTGAGCGGTAGAGGCCGCCCACGACCTTTCCCTGGCGGTAGAGGTTGACGAGCTTCTCCTCCACGACGCGGTTCAGGCGCATGAGGCGGTAGAGCTCGAGCCTCTCTTCGCGGGTCAGGTCCGGCACGGTGCCTCCACCGCAAGAGTATATGGGCGACGGGCGCGCATGAAGCGGCGCGGGCGCTTATGATCGGGCTCTATGGAGCCTTCGGTCTCGGTCGTGATCGCTTCGGACCGCGTGGAGACGCTGCTCCCCGCGTGCCTGGCGTCCCTGGAGAGGCAGTCGGGCAGCGGGGGCCTCGAGGCCGTCGTCGCCTCCGCGCAGGAGCCTCGCACCGCGTGGTGCCGCGTGCCGGTCCGCTGGGTTCCGGTCGAGTCGCGCAATCCCGCGCAAAGGCGAAATCGCGCGGCCGCCGCGGCCCGCGGTTCGATCCTCGCGTTTCTGGACGACGACGCCACGGCGGAGCCGGGATGGATCTCGGGCGGAACGGCCGCGCTGGCGTCCGCCGAGATCGTGGGCGGGCCGGACCTCGCGCCGCAGAACGCGCCGTACGGGGAGCGCCTGTCCAATCTCCTCCTGGCCACTCCCTGGATCGGCAGCGGCGTTCCCGCTCACGCGTGGAACCCCCGCGGCGGGCCGGTCAAGGCGCCGCACGATGTGGCGCTCTGCAATCTCTTCGTGAAGCGCGAGACCTTCGAGCGCCTCGGCGGATTCGACGAGTCCTTCGGGTACATCGGCGAGGACACCGACTTCGTGCGGCGCGCCCTGGACTCGGGCGCCCGCGTGGTGCTGGATCCGGCGGTGCGGGTGCGCCACCGGCGGCGCGCGTTTCCGGGCCCCTATGTCGCGCAGCGCTGGAGGTACCGGGTCAAGACGGGACGGCTCTTGGTCGAGCGGCCCGGTCTCCACGCGCGCGGCCGCGTGACGGCGCTGCTGGCCGCGGGCTTCGCGGGCTCGGCGGGCATCGCGTTGTTCGGCGCCGGGTTTCTCGTGCCGGCGGCGGCGGCCTACGGCCTGCTGACCCTGGGATGCTCGTTCCCGATCTGGAAGCAGGATCCCGCGCTCGCCCCCGCCGTCCCGTTCGCGTTCGCGGTGCACCACGCCACGTACTTCGCGGGGCTGCTCGCCGGGATCTCCCGCGGCGTGCTCGCGGTGGTTCAGGCTGTCCGATGAACTCGCTGGAGCTCGCGGCGCACTGGCTCCGGGGCCGGGAGACGCTTCCGCGCTACCTCATCCTCGGGATGACGAACCTCTGCAACTCCAAGTGCGTGACCTGCTTCTACTGGGACCACCTGAACGTGAACCGGCACCTCGAGATGCGCCTGGAGGAGTACGACCGGGCGCTGGCCGACCTCGGGTCCCTCTATTCCGTGGTCTTGACCGGGGGAGAGCCCACGCTCAATCGGGAGCTGCCCGACATCACGAAGATCCTCTACCGCCGCCACGACGCATCCAACGTCACGATGCCGACGAATTCGATCATCCCGGAGCAGGTCGAGTCCATCGTCGCCCGGGTGCTGGAGTCGCGCAAAGACGACCGCCAGACCTTTACCGTGGGGTTGTCGCTGGATCACCTGGGCGAGCGGCACGACGTCATCCGCGGCGCGCCGGGCAACTTCCCCAAGCTTGAGGAGACCTACCGGCGCCTGGCCGCGCTCAAGAAGACATCGAAGGGCTTCACGCTCAATGTCCAGACCGTGCTTGCGTCCTTCAACAAGGACGACCTGCCGGAGATCACGGCCTGGGTCGCCCGGAACCTGCCCGACGTCAACTTCCACTCCTTCGAGCTGCTGCGGCCGCCGTTTCCCGATTCCACGATCCGGCCGCTCACCAACGCCGAGTACGCCGAGGCCCTCAAGTTTCTGAGGCCCTACTGGTCCGGCTTCGACCGGTACCGCCCGATCCTGCGCAACCTCAAGATCGCCGCGCGCGAGGCCGAGCTCGAGACGCTCCAAGAGGAGCGGATGGTCTACAAGTGCTACGCCGGCACG
>JBDTXY010000245.1:0-4851 GCA_040005945.1 Acidobacteriota bacterium | reverse complement strand
CCAGCGCGAGACCGCCGGCACCTCGTCATCCTGCTCCACGGTCTCCGCGCGCGGCGGCATGCGCAGCAGCACCGCCAGGTACGCGACGTAGGTCGCCGACAAGACCGCCGCGTCGATCAGCGACAGGCTGCCTTTGGCCCACACGATCACGAAATAGGCCATGGGCGGGAGCAGCCCCACCACCTCGACGGCGTGACCGTCCTCGAAGCGGATCGCCCCCAGCGGGCGGCCCCGCTTCTGGCGCGAGGAGAAGGCCGCGACGGCGTAGATCATCGGCCACCCGAAGCCCGTCAAGAGCCGCAGGCTACCGGTGAAGTTCGCGATGGCCAGGTGGACCATGTCGGGATGCTGGCCGGCCTTCCACGCGATGACCGCCTCCACGGCGAACTCGGGCATCGTCTGGATCAAGGCCAGGATCGCCAGCGCGAGTCCCTGGGACATCAGGAACTCCGCGGCCTCGGCGCCCCACGCCACGACGAACGCGGCGCCGATCATCGCGGGGAAGGTCCACAGCGACGCCCAGGCAGAGGCTGCGATGGCGTTCTCGGCGGAGGAGGAGAACGCACTCGGGCCGCGGGCGAGCCTCATCGCGCGCGGTTATAGCATGGAGATCGATGCCGCCCATCGCGTCCGCATCCAATCCCCGCATCCGCGAGATCGTCCGCAACCTGGAGTCGCGCACCCACTTTCTGCTGGAGGGCGAGAAAGCCATTCTCGACGCGGTCAGCGCCGGAATTCGCCTGGATCACGTCCTCCACGACGAGAGCGTGAGGCCGGGCCGGCTGGCCGCGATCTCCTCGGCGGACCCGCGCCTGGTGTCCCGCGCCGTTCTCGAGCACCTGGCGCAATCGCAGACGCCGCAGCATCTCCTGGCCGTGGCGCGCCGCCGCGACGTGCCGGTGGCCGAGATCCTGGGCCGCGAAGGCCCGGTCGTCTTCGTCTTCGGAATTCAAGACCCCGGAAATCTGGGCGCGATCGTGCGCGTGGCCGAGGCCGCCGGTGCGGCCGGCGTGCTGGGCGCGCCGGGAACGGCCGACTTCTTTCATCCTCGGGCCGTGCGCGGCAGCGCCGGCAGCGTCCTGCGGATCCCCGTGTCGGGGCGCGTCTCCTTCGAGCCCTTCGCGGCGGACGCGAAATCCGCGGGGCGCGCGGTGTGCGGCGCGGTGACCGCCGACGGCGAGAACGCCTTCGAAGCTCCCCTCTCCCGCGAGTCGGTGTTGACCGTCGGGGCCGAGGGCACGGGCCTGCCGGCGGGGGCCTACCGCTACCTGGACCGCAAGCTCACGATTCCCATGCGGGCGCCGGTCGAGTCGCTCAATGCCGCCGTTGCGGTGGCGTTGCTGCTCTACTCGCCGTCGCTGCGCCGGTGCTGAGCGGGCTTCACGGCCGGGGGCTTGCGCGGCGGGGACGGCCGAGGCTTCCGATCCGCCGACGGCGAGACCTTTCGTGCCGCAACCACCCGCTTCTGCCGGTTCCCGATGCCTTTCATTCCGAAAAGATCTCGGCCTGGAACGTCCAGAGGCGCGCGTCTGCGTGGCGCCATGCATCCGATGAGAGCCCCGCCTTCCGCGAGACTTCGGAGAGGAATCGCTCGCGATCGAAGCCCCACTCCGAGGCCACCTGGGGCAGCAGGAGACCCCGCCGGCCTCCCATCTCCAGGATGAGCCCGTCGCGGCCGATCTCGATTCGCTCCGGGTCGTCCAAGGGCGCGGGCTCGGTGAGCACGGAGATCTCGATCTGACAGCTCGCGAGCTCATCCGACTCCAGCGGCGCGAATCGCGGATCCTGGAGCGCCGCCCGCAGCGCGTACTCGGAGATGACGCGCGTCAGATCTCCCGTCGGAGCCAGCGTGCCGATGCAGCCGCGCAGCTCCCCGGACTTGCGCAGCGTCACGAACAGCCCTCGCGCCGCCCCGAAGGTCTCGGCGCGATCGGAGTCCAGCCGGGGCGGCGCCTCGCGCCGGAAATGCGCCTCGAGCGTCCCTCGCGCCAGCCCCAGCAGCTCGGAGCGGGCGCCCGGCGACAGCGGCCCCGCGGCGGTCACGATGCCCGTCCCGCGGCGGACGCGGACGCTGGCGAAAGCGTCTCCAGGAACGACCGAATCTCGGCCGCGACCGCTTCCAGGCGCCCTTCGAAGAAGTGGTCGCCGCCTGGGATCACGACGATCCGCCCGGTTCCTTCAAGGAATCGCGCGAGATCCGCGGGAGGGCCGAACGTGTCGCGCTCCCCCACCAAAAAGAGCCCGGGGACTGAGGGCCTCGGCAGCTAGGCGCCCGACTCCGTGGCCACGGGGAGCCCGAGCCCCAGGAACGCGACCACGCGCGGATCGCCGTCGGCGGCTCGCAGCGCCATCGCGGCGCCGAACGAGAAGCCACCGGCGAGGATCGGCGTCCCTCCCCGGCGCTGCGCCTCGTCCACGGCGGCGCGGACGTCCTCGACCTCGCCGCGGCCCGCGTCGTGCCGGCCCTCCGACAGACCCACCCCGCGGAATTGGAAGCGCAGGGTCGCATACCCGGACTGCGTCAGCGCCTTCACGGCGCGATACACCACCTTGTTGTGCATCGTCCCGCCATGCAGGGGATGCGGGTGCGCGAAGACCGCCGCCCCTCGCCGCGTCCCCGCGGCTTCCTTCCACAATCCCTCCAGAGAGCCCGCGGGTCCGGGAAACATGACCGAGTGCAGACCGACGGTCAGAGCGCACCTCCCCAGGTTGGCGATTTCCGGTTCTCATCGTATCCTTCCGGCCGTCCCGCGACACCCCGCAGAACCTGGCACAGGAGAACACGATGAAGAAGATCGTCCATGTCGTCGGCACCGGAACCATCGGGGAGCCGTTGATCGGTCTCTTCGCGGATTTCGGGAAATCCCTGGGCATCGACGAGATCACGTTTCACAAACGCACGCCCATGACCACGGAGCGGGCGAAGGTCAATCACTTGGTCCAGCGCGGCGCCCACCTCGTGGTCGATGCGGACAAGGTCGCCGACTTCGAGGCGCTGGGCCACCGTGTGACGGGCGAGGCGGCCGCCGCGCTGGAGCGCGCGACCGTGGTCATCGACTGCACACCGGCGGGAAACGAGAACAAGAAGCAGTACGAGAAGATCAAGGGCCCTCTGGGCTTCCTGGCGCAAGGCAGCGAGTTCGGCTTCGGGAAGATGTACGCGATGGGGATCAACGACGAGGCGCTGGTGCCGGGGAAGGATCGTTTCCTGCAGATCGTGTCCTGCAACACGCATACGATCGCCTGCCTCATCAAGACGCTGGCCACCGACGACTCCGGCGCGCCGATTCTGACCAAGGGCCGGTTCGTGTGCATGCGACGGGCCAACGACGTCTCCCAGGACTCGGGGTTCGCCCCGGCGCCGTCGGCGGGCAAGCACGACGATCCGGAGTTCGGAACGCACCACGCCCGCGACGCCGCCGCGCTGCTCTCGACGCTGGGATGGGAGCCTCCGATCTTCTCTTCGGCCATGAAGCTCAACACCCAGTACATGCACTCGCTCTGGTTCGACATGGAGGTGTCCGCTCCGATCTCGCGGGAGCAGGTGCTCGCCAAGCTCCACGCCAACCGGCGCATCGCCGTGACCGAGCGCCGATCCTCCAACCAGATCTTCTCCTTCGGCCGCGACCACGGCTATTACGGCCGGATCCTCTCTCAGGCCGTCATCTCGGGGCCCACGATCTCGGTCAAAGGGGATCGCGAGATCATCGGCTTTGCGTTCACGCCCCAGGACGGCAATTCGCTGGCCTCCTCCATCCGCGCGGCGCTCTGGCTGATGGAGCCGGACACGAAGCAGCTGGAACAAAGCATGTCGGTCCTGGATCGGTTCTTTTTCCGGGAGATCTGAGCCCGCCTCTTCCGCTCCTGCTACCATGACGGTAGCCATGGCCTGGGTCACCTGCCCGCAGTGCGGCTTTACCCAGATATCGGCGGCCGCCTGCCTCAAGTGCCGCAAGCCGCTCTCACGTCCTCCGCCGCGCGCGGAGCCTGCCCCTCCCGGGGTTCCCGTCCAAGCCCCGGGCTCGGCGCTCACGGCTCGGTATGGGATCGGTCTGGCGGCCTTGGCGATGGCCCTCGCGGTCGGCGGCGTGCTCTGGGGCACGCGAGCCCGTCCCGCCCCGCCGCCGCCTCCTTCGGCCGCCCCGATTCCCGCTCCGTGGACGCTGGACCTCACGGGCCGCTGGCAGGGCAAGACGACGACCACGATCGCGGGCTCCCCATCCCGCCTGGCGTTGCGCGAGGCCTTCGTCGAGACCGATCGCAGCGGCAACATCGTCGCGGCCGGAGTCACGTTGACCGATCCGGGGCACGGGGGCGCGGGAGCCGGCTATCTCACGGTACCGGACGGGCAGCGCCGGATTCGCGAGATCGCGGCCGCGATTCTCGCCACTCCCGCCGGCGCCTCCATGGGCCTCGACTTCATGCCCCTGCCGGCCTGGGTTCCCCAGCGCGACCGGAAGTGGCGCGCCGTGGAAGGCCTGCACAAGACCGCCGAAGAGACGACGTACTTGCTACTGGAGTCCCTCGAGACCGACTACCTCGTGCAGGCCGGCATCAACTCCAGCGGGTTCCTGTCCTATCTCTTCCTCTCCCCCGGATACACCACGGAGCACGGCAAGGACGCCCTCTCGAAGGTCATCCATCCGGGCTCGGAGAATTCCCTGCAGGGCTTCCACAACCTCGTGTGGGACCTGTCGGGCGCCGCCGACTTCGTCCGTCTCCAGGTCAACGCTTCGCTCTCCAAACCCGTGGGCTCGGCGGATCCGCTGATCCTCCGGAGATAGGCCGTCGCCGGAGCTGCGCTGCGGGTCGTGGCTGACGCCACCGGCTCGTGGCTCGGCCGGATGCGGC
>JBDTXY010000244.1:0-4864 GCA_040005945.1 Acidobacteriota bacterium | reverse complement strand
TCGCGGCCGACGAGCTGGCGTCCGGAACATCGTCCGACGGCACGTCGGTGCCTTACGTCCTGACCACGGGTGAGGGCGGCAGGCCGGCCTACGCCGTCGTGCTGTTGCCGGGCGGGGCGGAGCGTCAGTCGCGCCCCTGTCATCCCGAGAGCGCAGCGACGAGGGACCCCTCTCTGATCCGGACCGTGATTCGAAAGGGGTCCCTCGCGTCGCTCGGGATGACGTGAATTACGGCGTCTTCCAGACCTCGGCGCCCACGAAGATCCGCAACAAGTCCGGATCCACGGCCCCCCGCTGCGCCTGCGCGGAGAGGATTGCGATCGCCTCGTGTCCCGGCACCGCCTTCTTGTATGGACGGTCCCGGGCCGCCAGCGCGTCGAAGATGTCGCAGATCGTAAGCATCCGGACCGGCACCGGAATGCGTTGGGCCTCGAGATGCCGCGGGTAGCCCGAGCCGTCCAGCTTCTCGTGATGGGCGTAGGCCCAGTCCGGCACGCGGGCCAGGTCGCGCGTCCAGGGAATCTTGGAAAGGAACCGGAAGGTCTGGGTGACGTGAGACTGGATCTGCTCCCGCTCTCCCGGCGTCAGGCTTCCCATCGGGATCGCCAGACACGAGATCTCGGGTTCCGGCACCAGCGGCGTCTCGCGGCCGTCGACGTCGCGATACGTCAAGGAACTCAGCGACTCGATCTCCTCGAGAAGGTCCGAGGCCAGCAGGTTGGGCTCATCGAGCCGCTCGACAATCTCCCAGGCGCGCTCCAGCTGCTCCCGGCGACGCGC
This sequence comes from Acidobacteriota bacterium, assembly GCA_040005945.1. Classification (GTDB taxonomy): domain Bacteria; phylum Acidobacteriota; class Thermoanaerobaculia; order UBA5066; family Gp7-AA6; genus DAHUXD01. The sequence continues at coordinate 4,084 of JBDTXY010000244.1, read as the reverse complement.
CAGCTCGGCCGCGGCCCCATCGGCGCCGTTTCCGCGCGCGGCCGAACACCAGATCTCCGCGGCCGCCGAGAGGATCGCCTGGTCGAATCGGGACCGCAGCAGGTCGCGGGCGCCGGGGAAGAGCTTGCGCGCCTTGACCAGCACCTGCTCGCGCACGCCGACCTTCCCGAAGTCGTGCAGGACGGCGGCATAGCGGAGCTCCCGGAGCTCGTCCTTGCTGACGCGGAAGGACGCGTACGGCCCGTCCGTCGCCCGGTCCGCCGCCCGCGCGAGCGCGCACGTCAGCGCCGCAACCCGGTGCGAGTGGCCCGAGGTGGTCGGATCGCGCTGCTCGATCGCGGTCACCGAGGCCTCCACGAACCCCTCGAAGAGGGTCCGGATGGATTCGGTCAGACGCCGGTTTTCCACGGCGACCGCGGCCTGGGCGGCCAGCGCCCGGGCGATCTCCTCGTTGCCCTCGTCGAAGGGGACGACCTCCGGCCGGACGAACCCGGTGGTCGCGACGTCGGGCAGGACGCGCCGCTTGCGGTTGATCAGCTGCAGCACCCCGATCGTGCGCGCGTCCGGCGTCGTCATCGGTACCGCCAGGATCGACTCGGTCCGGTAGCCGTACCGCCGGTCGAAATCCGGATCGAATCGGTAGGGGGCCTGCAGGGAGACATCGTGCGCGTCGGGAAGATTCACGACCGACCCGGTCTGCGCCACGAAGCCCGCGATCGAGGAGGGATCCAGAGGGAGGATGGTCTCGGCAAACTGGAACTTCACCGAATCGTTCTGCGCCAGGACGAACCGCAGGGAATCGGGAGCCTCGGGAGGCCACACGAGGTAGAGGCTTCCGGCGTCGGCCGCAGTCAATCGGCGGGCCCGGGTCAGGATCGTCTCGAGCAGCTCCTCGCGGTTGGTTTCCGCCGATAGAGCGATCCCGACCTCGACCAACGCGCGGGTCTCCTGCGTGCGCTCCAGCAGCGACCTGCGGTCGGCCGCGGCGCGCGTCCGCTCCTCGAGCACGCGGAACAACGCGAGGATCGCGCGCAGGACGTGCGTGGCCGGGGTGTCCTCCGGGAGCGAGAAAAAGAGCCGGGCTCCCCAAAATGCTTCGAGACCCTCCAACCGGTCGCCCCGCTGCAGCAGACCGATCCGGTCGGCCGCCCTGCCCAGCTCCGCAGGAGGCGCCTGCGCCAACGCGCCGGAAAGCTCGGCGCCCGCCAGGACCAGACCGACCTCGTCGGCCTCCAGTGTCCATGCGTCCGGACGGAACGGCTCCGCGCGAATGGACAGCGCCGGAAGCTCCGCGGCGAGGTCGGGGGGAAGCGCGCCGTGGAAGAGCACGCGGCGGAACGCGGAAGCCGAGCCATCGCCCATGGAGGTGGGAGAAGTATGCAATAGGCCGGTGACGGGTGCCACCGGCGCGGGCCGGCCGGCCTAGCCGGACAGGTCCCCGACGAGCTCCGCGACCGTGTCCGTCCGCAGCTCCTGCTGCGCCCGGTAGTCTCCGTGCGCCACCTCGAGCATGGCGCCTGCGCCGGCGGCGAGCGCTTGGCGTCCGGCGTCTCCGGGGGCGAATCGGATGTAGTGAACCGCGGTGATGCGGTCCTCGCGGCTCTGGCCGGGCGCGAAGATCGCCGGGTACGCCGTGGGCCCGATGCGCAGATTGAGATGGCCCGGCTCGTCCAACCCGATGAAGCCGTCCAGCACGCGCTGAACCTGGGAGGGATCCGTGATCTCGATGAAGAGCGTGGCGCCGACCTGGCCGCCTGCCGCCAGCAGCTCGTTGTAGGTGTCGACCTCGTGCTGCACCCTGTCCGGTTTGACGATCCGCTCCACGCGCAGCATTTCCTGGATCTGGAATCGGACCGTGTCCCTGTTTTCGAAAACGAGCGTCATCAGCGGTCCGAGCGGAGTCCGGCGCCGCTGCTTGAGCGCGATCACGCGCGCGCGATACTCCGGACGCGCCACCTCGTACTCGTGGAGGTTCTCGAGGTCGTCGACGGTGAGCGGTTTCACAGATCCCTCAGGCCGTACGCTTCCGCCACGATCTGGATCGGATGCTTCGCGGCCCGTCCGGTCCCTTGCCGGATCTGGATCCCGGCCAGCGGACAGTCGGTGGCGACGCGGTCCGGCTTTTCGCGCTCGATCTGCTCGAACACCGGGCGGCCGACCTTCATCGACAGCGGGAAATACTCGGTCTTCATGCTCCAGGTTCCGTCATGGCCCGTGCACCGTTCGACCGTGGTGACCTCGCTACCCGGGATGAGCTGGAGCAGATCCCGGGACTTGAAGCCGATGTCCTGGACCTTGAGGTGGCAGGGGACCTGATAGAGCACTCTTCCAGGCGAGCGCGGAAAGTCGGTCGACAGCTTGCCCGCGGCGTGGAGGCGCATCAGGAACTCGCACAGGTCGAAGGTGCGGTCGGCGACCTCGCGGGCTTCCGCCTCGGGGCCCAGCACCGGATACTCCTTGCGGATCGTCATGCTGCACGTGGGTCCCGGCACGAGGACCGTATAGCCGGCGCGCACGAACGGCAGCAGCCAGTTCACGTTCTGGGTGCGGCACTCCCGCGTCGCATCCAGGTCGCCGCTCTCCAGAAACGGCATCCCGCAGCAGCGCTGAGGCGGGACGACGACCTCGCAGCCGTTCTTTTCGAGCACCGCCACCGCCGCGCGTCCGATCTCGGGGTATGAGTTGTTGACCGAGCAGGTCGCAAAGAGCGCGACCCGCTCCAGAACGCCGCCGCCCGGCTGGGGCTGCGTGGGGCCTCCCCTCCGTGCCCACCACCGCTGGAACGTTTCTCCGGACCACACCGGCAACAGCCGGTCCCGGTGCACGCCCAGGGTCTTCTCCATGACGATTCGGGCGAAGCGGCTCTCGTTCATCGCGTTGGCCACGGGCGCCGCGGCGCTGGCGACCCGGCCCACCGCGTCGGCGCTGGAGAGCACGCGTTCGCGCAAAGCGGGCTTGCCCGCCTGTTTCACGCGCGCCGCCCGATCGCGCAGGACGACTCGGGGGATGTCGACCTCCCAACGGTGCGGGGGGTAGTAGGGGCAGTGCGGGATGCAGAGCTTGCATTCGTAGCAAAGATCCGAGAACTCCGCGAGATCCTTGGCGGCCAGCCGATCGGGGTCGCCGTCCACCTCGTGCCGGTCGAGCGCGCGGAAGAGGACGTCAAAGGAAGGGCACAAGTTGTAACAGCGCCGGCACGTGTGGCAGATGTCTGCCACACGCCGGAGCTCCCGATCGACTTGCACGGGGTCGAAGAACCCGGGGGCACCCGGATCAAACACGTGTCACGCTGCCTTCCCGCATCCTGTCCTAGAACTTCCCGAGATTATCGAGCCCCTTCTGGAACCGGCCGGCGTGAGACTTCTCGGCGCGGGCGAGCGTCTCGAACCACTCCGAGATCTCGGAGAAGCCTTCCTCGCGGGCGGTCTTGGCGAAGCCCGGGTACATCTGCGTGTACTCGTAGGTCTCTCCTTCGACGGCCGACTTCAAATTGGAGTCCGTGCCGCCGATCGCGAAGCCGGTGGCCGGATCGCCCACTTCCTTCAGGAAGTCCATGTGCCCGAAGGCGTGCCCGGTCTCGGCCTCGGCGGTGTCCCGGAAGAGGCCCCCGATCTCCGGGTAGCCCTCGATGTCCGCGCGCCGCGCGAAGTACATGTACCGCCGGTTCGCCTGGGACTCTGCCGAAAAGGCGTGCTTCAGATTCTCGTGGGTCTTGGTGTTGGCGAGCTTGGCCATGGAAACCTCCTCCCTCTGCGGTTCAGATTACGCGCTGCGCCGGCATTTCCGGCGCGGCCCGTGAAACTTTAGCGTTCGGCCCGCGATCGCGAAGCCCCGGACCCGGAGCCGGCCCTCGGCCGGCAGGGACTGGGCGGCGGGCCGGGATGTCGATCGGGAGCCCGCGGCGGTCGCAGGAAAAGTGGTCGTGCAGTGCGAGGTCGGCGTCGTAGCGGGTCCGCCCGCCGTGCTCGAAGGAGCGCACCCGCCCCCCCCTTTACCAGGACCTGGAGGAGGGGCGCGGTGGCGACGCAACTACGATCGCGCCAGATCGAAGCGATCGAGGTTCATTACCTTGGTCCAGGCCGCG
>JBDTXY010000243.1:0-4892 GCA_040005945.1 Acidobacteriota bacterium | reverse complement strand
CCTTTACGAGCAGTTCGGCTTCCACGACGTCCCGCCTTATCGCCCGAATCCCATCGAGGGGACGCGCTATCTCGCGAAGTCCGTCCGGGCGTTCGAAGGAGAGTGAGGGGAGTGTCGTATTCACGTCTTCTAACCGTTCGACGACCCGGAGCGACATGTGCGCGGGAGGCCCGAAGATGACGCCTGCCGCGAGAAAGTCGAGACGCAAGATCATCGTCTACATCGCGACGAGCGCGGACGGCTACATCGCGAGACCCGACGGCAACGTCGACTGGCTCAATCGCCGGCCTCGAACGGTCGATTACGGGATGCGCGAGTTTTACGCGAGGATCGACACGATCCTGTGGGGACGCAAGACGTACGACCGGGTCCTCGACTACTCCAAGAGCGGCAAGACCCGGAATCTGTTTGATACGAAAGTGGCCAACTACGTGTTCTCGCGGAAGCCGCCGGAACGGGCGGCGCCGGGCGCGACATTCGTATCAGAGCCGGTCAACTCATTTGCTCGTCGTCTGCGCGCGGCTCCGGGCAAGAACATCTGGATGATCGGTGGCGGAGGTTTGATCGCGTCTTTCCTGGATGCCGGCGAGATCGATGAGTTCGACATTCATGTCATCCCGGTCTTCATCGGCGAGGGAATCCGTCTTGTGGCGCCGAGTGATCGAGATGTGCCGCTTCGCTTGCGCTCATCCAGGAAGCACCCGGACGGAGTCATTCGCCTGCGTTATGAGGTCGCGCAGTAGTGGTTGGCGTAAAGATGACCGGGCGGGCGTGACGAAAGACCTGGAGGGATACAAAGCGAATGGGCACAGCTCGGTTGGCGGCATTCAGCGACGGGGTTCTGGCGATCATCATCACCATCATGGTGCTGGAGCTGAAAGTCCCGCATGGCGACACGCTCTCCGCGCTGGTGCCGCTGATTCCGGTGTTCTTCAGCTACGTGCTGAGCTTCGTGTACCTCGGGATCTATTGGAACAACCATCATCACATGCTCCATGTCGCCAGCAGAGTGACGGGCGGCATCCTGTGGGCAAACCTCCATCTGTTGTTCTGGCTGTCGCTCGTGCCATTTGCCACGGGCTGGATGGGAGAGAACCACTTCGCGGCGGCGCCGACCGCGCTCTACGGAGTGCCGCTGCTCATGGCGGCGATCGCCTACTGGATTCTGCAGCAGGCGATTCTGAAGGCTCAGGGCGTCGGGTCTTTGCTGGCGGTGGCCCTCGGCGCCGATCTCAAGGGCAAGCTCTCGCCGTTGCTCTACGTCGTGGCCATCGGCTCGGCCTTCCTGAATCAGTGGATCGCGGATGGCATATACGTCTTGATCGCGCTCATGTGGGTGATTCCGGACCGACGCATCGAGCGCGTGGTCAACGGCCATCGGGCGTGATCGTGTCGAAGCGAAGTGCGGGGCGAGCCGCGAGAGGGTAGGGCCTCAGAACAAGGGAGACACTGTTGACCGCACGACTTCTCATGGCTCTCAGTGCGAGCATCATCCTTGCGCTCGGCGCCCTTCACCTCCTCTATATGTTCTGGGGTCAAAGCTCACGCCCCGGGACCCCGCTCTGCAGATCAGCATGAGTCGGGTGTCACCGGTCCTCACAGAGGAGACAACGATGTGGCGCGCATGGGTGGGCTTCAACGTCAGCCACAGCATGGCGGCAATTCTGTTCGGTCTGGTCTTCGGTTACTTCGCGCTGGCTCACGAGCAACTGCTGTTTCATTCGCCGTTCCTGCTCGTTGTCGGGCTGGCCATGCTCGGTGGCTTTGTCGTGCTCAGCAAGGTCTATTGGTTCAGCGTGCCTCTCGCGGGCACGAGCATCTCTCTGGCCTGTTATGTCGCCAGCATCGCAATATCTCGGGCCTGAGAAGATGTCCGAGCCGAATCCAGCGGGACGATGAGTGTCAACGGAAAGTGGGTCGCGGCGCGGTGCGCTACCACAAACGATGAGAGAGGTCTGAAATGGTGACGCGATCGCTGCGGTACGCGTTGTGCTTCGTCGTGCTGCTGGCGTTGAGAGCCGGGGCTCAGGAACCCGCTGGCGGGCCTGCTCAAGTCGACCCCGTCGTGGTCTCGCCCGATCGATTTACCGTCCTTCTCGAGAATCCGCACGTACGGGTCGTCGAATACGTATTGCTTCCTGGCCAGCGCGATCAATGGCATACCCTTCCACCCAAAGTCTCGTACGTCGTCGCGGGTGGCACGCTTCGCATCACCACGGAGGACGGGCGATCCTTTCTGGCCACGGAGAAAAGGGGCTCGGCGACCTGGATGGATGCGCTCGGCCGACACTTTGCGGAGAACCTCGGCAAGACGCCCGTGCGCATCCTTCTGGTGGAGGTCAAGAGCGCCTCGTGATGAGCTCCGAGCGTACGGCCGTGCGGGGAAGAAGGATTCTTCGTGTCCTGCTTGGCGCCGCGGTTCTGAGCGGCCTCGGGTGCCATCACTCTGGCGCGCGTATGGGCGCGGCGGCCCCAGTTGCCCCGACCGCGGCCGCGTCGCTCGCAACCGCGCGCGTGAATGGCGTGACCCTTCACTACGTCGACCGCGGCACGGGCACCCCGGTCGTCTTCGTCCACGGCGGTCTGGTGGACTATCGCGAATGGGAGCCGGTGGCCGACCTCCTCGCCGATGCGTATCGCACCATCACCTACAGCCGTCGCTACAACTACCCGAACGACAATCCGTTGACGTCGACGGACCATTCGGCGCTCGTCGAGGCGGCCGACCTCGCCGGCCTGATCCGTGCGAAGCGCCTCGGCGCGGTCCACCTGGTCGGCGTCTCATACGGCGCGTATACGGCGCTCCTGGTCGCGCTCAACCAGCCCGACCTGGTACGGAGCCTCGTTCTGGTGGAGCCGCCGCTCCTTCGCTGGCTCGCCGACCTGCCCGACGGCCCACGTCTCTCCAGTGAGTTCTTCGGCGGCATGTGGGGGCCGGCGGGGGTCGCGTTTCGCCGCGGAGACACCACTGAGGCGATGCGGCTCACACTCGACTATTTCATCGGTCCCGGCGCTCTTGCCGAGCTCCCGGCCGAGATCCGATCGGTGCTCTTTTCCAACGCGCGGGAGTGGCAGGCGCTCACGACGTCACGCGATGCCTTCCCCGCGATCGCCCGGGCCGAGGTCCACCGGCTCGATCGGCCGGTGCTCATGATCAGCGGCGGCCGGACCCTTCCGATGCTCCGCGCGACCGATGCCGAGCTCGAGCGCCAGCTGCCACGGGTGCGGCGCATCGTCGTCCCCGACGGGACGCATGACGTGTGCTCCGAGCAGCCCGCGGTTTGCGCGACGGAGATTCGCCGTTTTCTCGCGTCCGAGGCAGACCGACCCGGGACGCCGTGAGCAGCGTGCCCACTTTACGGCCGACAGGCTGCCGCGCCGGAGAGGACGATGTCGGGAAGCCGCGCCGGCCGCCCCTCAGAGGTGCAAAGTTCGCGTCGGACACGCAACGGGGGAACACTGCAGGTATGGCGGCCCCACGGGGGAATCGGCTTCGGACGTCGGGATGATCCAGTGTCATCGGAAGGGCTCGGCGCGGCCTGACGCGCTGCGGCTGAGCTTGGAGCCGTTCGGCAGCCGCCACCGTGGCTAGATATTGGTGGCAATGCAGTTCCTGCGGCGACAGGCCAGCATGGTTGGCGGTTTGTGGCTCGCGCAGCATCGCCGCCTTCATCTGGGACGAGCTGATGCCAAGCGGCTGGGATCAACGCCTCTTGCTTCGCCGGTGCAAGTGCAAGCGCCTTGCGCTCCGCATCACCTACCGGTTTCGGCGCGGCGATCCTGAGAGGGTCAGTGTCAAGCGCATCGTTGGGCTCGCCCCGGAGGGCGACTTCCTTCCGATGGTGTGGGAAACCTTTCGGAATTCGAGGCCTCATACGACGTGGATGGACTTCAAGTACCAACGGGGCCGTAGCCCCTGGGGCCTGAGCAAGCGGCTGGTTCTGGAAAAGGCCCGGCTCATGCGCCTGCTCCGAGCGTATGGACGCCTCTCGTCGAGGAGGAAGCGATCGCCGTGATCGGAGCTCGCGCTGCCGCTGACCGGAGGTGAATGATGCGAATCCGAAAAAGTGAGGAAGCGGATCTGCCGCAGATCTTCGCCGTCGTCAACGATGCGGCCCTGGCATATCGAGGAGTGATACCGAGCGACCGATGGCACGAGCCGTACATGTCGAAGGATGAGCTGGCGAGAGACATTGTCGATGGCATCATTTTCTGGGTAGCCGAGGAGGACGGGCGCCTGCGGGGGGTCATGGGAATCCAGGACAGGGGAGCCGTCGCGCTGGTGCGCCACGCGTATGTCGCGCCGACGACGCAGAGGAAGGGCGTGGGGACGACGCTCCTGCACCATGTCCAGAGCCTCACCGAAAAGCCGATCCTGATTGGCACCTGGGCGGCTGCCTCATGGGCCATCGAGTTCTATCGGCGGAACGGATTCCGAGTCCTGCCTGAGAGCGACACGGCGCGCCTGCTCAGAGCCTACTGGTCTATCCCCGAAAGACAGATCGAAACCTCGGTCGTCCTGGCTGATGGACGCTGGATGGAAACGCAGAGGCCGGCTTCGGCGGACGGATGATGCGCCGGACCCGGCGAAAACGCGTCGCTGCCGAGCTCTGGAGAGTCAGTCCCCGGGTGCCTCGGATTCGATAATTTGATATTGACGACCGTCAGTTTCGACCAGGAACAGGAGGTCATGGCATGAGCCAAGGGTGATCGGCATCGTCGGCGCGCTCGGTCTCACGCTGGGACTTCCGGGGTGCTCCCGCGCCCCCGTCCCGCCCGTCCAAGGAAGTCAAGATTCCGACTCGACCCGCTCGACCGATGAAACGCGGCACGGTGCTTCATTTCGTGACCGACGGTGTTCACGCGGCGCTGGACCAGGCGAGGAAAGCGGC
>JBDTXY010000242.1:0-4896 GCA_040005945.1 Acidobacteriota bacterium | reverse complement strand
TGTGGGGCGCGATCATCGTTCGGTCTCTCTATTGGCGATTCGTGCGGGGCGAGGTCCTCTGGCGCGGGCGCCGCTACGCCGCGGAGCGCGCGCGCTTCTAGCGGCGGCCAAGTAGAATCTCCGCGTGTTATATCGATTCGACGGCGTCCGGAAGAGCTACGGGCCCAAGGACGTCCTCCGGGACGTCACCTGGCAGCACAATCCCGGCGAGAAGGTGGGATTGGTCGGCCGCAACGGAGCGGGCAAGACGACGTTGCTGCGGATCGCCCTCGGCCGCGAGGAGCCGGACGCGGGCAAGTTCATCCGGGCCAACAGCATTCGGATCGCCACGGTGGACCAGGCCCTCCAGTCCGACTTGACCGAGAAGCTGCACGACTTCGTGGCCGGGGCCTTCAGCGAGCTGCACGCGGTCGAATCGCAGCTGCGCGGTCTGGAGCACCAGATGGCCGACGGCCAGGATTCCACGGCGTTGCACGACCGCTATGACGCCCTGTCGCACCGGTTCGAGAACGAGGGCGGGTACGAGATGGTCGCCGAGGTGGAAAAGGCGCTTTCGGGCCTGGGTTTCGACAAGGCGGATTTCGAACGGCCCTTATCCGAGCTCTCCGGCGGACAGAAGAATCGCGCCATGCTCGCCAGGGCGATCCTCTCCTCGCCCGACGTCCTGCTGCTGGATGAGCCGACCAACCATCTGGACTTTGCGGCGGTCGAGTTCCTGGAGGAGTACCTGGCCCGATCCAAGAGGGCGTATTTGGTCGTTACGCACGACCGGCGGTTCCTGGACCGCGTGGCGCAGGAGATCGTCGACCTGGAAAACGGGCGTCTGACGGACTACTCGGGCGGCTACACCTCCTACCGGCGCCAGAAGGCCGAGCGCGTCCTCACGGCCACGCGCGCGTTCGCGAAACAGCAGGAGTTCATCGAGAAGGAGAAGGAGTACATCCGCCGCAACATCGCGGGACAGAACTCGCGTCAGGCAAAGGGCCGCCGCACCAAGCTCGCTCGCGTCGACGTGCTCGAGAGGCCGTCCGAGGACGGGACGTCCGTGAGCTTTCGGTTCGATGCCGCGCGGATCGGCGGGCGTAGCTTCCTGCGGGCCAAGGATTGCGACGCGGGGTACACGGCCGGGCAGCCCATCGTCCGCGGCGTCTCCTTCGAGCTCTTGCGGGGCGAGCGGCTGGCGTTGCTGTGAGAGAACGGCACCGGCAAGACCACTCTGTTGAAGACCCTGGCGGGCCGCCTGCCTCCGCTCGCGGGTACCGTGACGACCGGGCATGACGTCTCGATCGGCTACTACGACCAGGAGCTGAGGGACCTGGACCCCAAGCGCCGCGCCATCGACGCGGTCTGGGACCAGCATCCGCAGGAGAGCGAAGAGGCCATGCGCTCGTACCTGGCCCGTTTCGCGTTTCGGGGCGACGACGTGTTCTCGCCGATCGAGGGCCTCTCCGGCGGCGAGAAGGGCCGATTGACGCTGGCCGTCGTGATGCGCCAGAACCACAATCTGCTGCTGCTGGACGAGCCCACCAACCACCTGGACCTGGACTCCCGCGAGGCGCTGGAGGAGTCGCTCGAGAACTTTCCGGGATCGATCGTGCTGGTCTCGCACGATCGCGCCTTCATCGACCGGCTGGCGACCCGTGTGATGGACCTGCGCGAGGGCCGGGCGGTGTTCCTGCCGGGCAATTACTCCGAGACCGCGCAGGCCCGCGCCGAGCGCCGGAAACGGGCCGAGCCGCCGGACCGTAAGTCGCCGCCCGAGCCGCGGCCGCTGGCGCCCGCGCCACCGGCTCCGAAACCTCCGCCGCCGGCCGCGCCGACCCGGGACGCGTCCGCGGGGAAGGAATCCTCCCGCCGGCGCCGCCGCATTCAGGCCCTCGAGGAGCAAATCGCGTCGTTCGAGGCGGAGATCGAGGCCATCGAGACTCAGCTCTGGGAAGAAGCGCTGACCCTGGGCTCCATCGCGGCGCACGCGCTGTCGCAGCGCAAGGCCGCGCGCCGGACCGAGCTGGACGGCCTGATGCAGGAGTGGGAGCGATTGTCCGAAGAAGCCGAGCAGGCGGCCCACGAGATGCCATGACCGCAAGCGCCTCCCCGTCGACTGCGGCCGCGGCGATCATCGCGATCGGCAGCGAGATGCTGGGTCCCCTGCGCCAGGACACGAATTCGTTGTGGATCACGGCCCGGCTGGAGGAAATCGGGATTCCCGTGGTGCGCAAGTCCATCGTGGCCGACGACCCGGCGGCGATCCGAGCGGAGCTGGACGCCTCCGCCAGGGCCGCGCGGTACATCTTCACCACCGGCGGTTTGGGTCCGACGGCCGATGATGTGACCGTGGCCGCGGTGGCGGAATGGTTGGGCGCCCCGCTGCGCCGCGACCAGGAGTTTCTGGATCGGATGCGGGAGCGCTTCGCGCGGCGCGGCTTCGAGATGCCGGCGTGCAACGAGAAACAGGCCGACTTCATCGCGGGGGCCCGGCTCCTGGCGAACCCGAGAGGCACAGCTCCCGGCTTCTGGGGCACGCGCGATGGCGCGGAGGTCGTGCTCCTGCCGGGAGTGCCCTCGGAGATGCGGGAGATCATGGAAGCCCTGGTGCTTCCGACCCTGCGCGAGCGCGTCGGGGATCTGGTGGGCCGACGTCGCGTCCTCCGGGTCGCGGGGATGGGCGAGTCGGCGGTCGAGGAGCTCGTCGCGCCGGTCTATGCCCGGTGGAAGGACGATCCCGTCACGATCCTGGCCTCGCCGGGAGAGGTCCAGCTGCATCTGTTCGTGCGCGGGCGGCCCTCCGAAGCCGAAGAAAAGCTCCAGGCCATGGAGCGGGACTTCCGCGATGTCCTGGGCGAGCGGATCTTCGGCGCGGACAAGGAGGAGCTGTCGGGGGTCGTGGGGCGTCTCTTGCGAGAAGCGGGTCAGAAGATCGCGCTGGCCGAATCGTGCACCGGGGGGCTCGCGTCCTCGATGCTCACGGAGATTCCGGGCTCCAGCGACTACTTCCTGGGCGCGGTGGTCTCCTACGCGGACGCCGCGAAGGAAGACCTCCTCGGCGTCGGCCCGGAGACGCTGCGCGCGCATGGCGCCGTGTCGGAGGAAGCGGCTAAGGAAATGGCGCTGGGCGCCCGCGAACGCTTCGATGCGGATCTGGCGCTGTCCATCACCGGAATCGCCGGCCCGGCCGGAGGCTCGCCGGAGAAGCCCGTGGGCACCGTTTTCTTCGCCCTCGCGGGACGCGACGGGGGAGTCCGCGCGAGCCAGAGGCTGTTCGTCGGCGACCGCGCCGTCGTGCGCCGCGCGGCCTGCCTTCACGCCTTCGAGATGCTGCGCCGCCGGCTCTCCGGAGCCACGGCTTGAGGGCGTTCCTGGCGGTTCCTGCCGATCCCGGGTGGGTCGACAGCGCCCGCAAGCTCGTCCAACAGCTCAAACCGGAGCTGCCGGTAGCGTCCTGGACCCGGCCCGAGTCCTGGCACTTGACGCTCAAGTTCCTGGGCGAGATCTCGGCGGAGGCCCTGGATCGATTCGCCGGCGCCATGGGAGATTCCATCGGCCGAACGTGCGGGGGCGAGCTCTGGCGAGGCGGCGCCATCGTTTTCCCGCCGCGAGGTCGGCCTCGAGTGCTCGGAGTGGGTTTCGCGGACGGCTCGACGGCCCTGGCTTCGCTGAGGGAGCTGGCCTCGACGGCGGCGCGCGCGTCGCGTCGCGTGGGCAAAGCCACCGAGAGCCGGCCGTTCCATCCCCACGTCACGCTGGCCCGGATCCGCAAGCCCTGGCCCGCCGCGGACGTGGAGTCCTTCCGCAGCGCGGCGGAGCGCTGGGAGTTCCCGCAATGGCCCGTCCGGTCGTTGGTGATCTTCGAGAGCCGTCTGGAACCTTCCGGAGCGATCCATGCGCCGCTGCGGGAATGGGCGATGGCGCAAGCCGGCGCGACGGTGCCGGCGTGAACCCCCTGGCATCGGCACTCGTGGCGGCCGGGTACCTGCTCGGCTCGATTTCCTTCGCGGTTCTGCTGGTCCGCTTGCGAACGGGGCGAGACATCCGCGCCGAAGGCTCGGGCAACGCCGGAGCGACCAACGTCGCGCGCTCGCACGGCAAGGGACTGGGCCTGGCCGTCGCGGCCCTGGACATCGCCAAAGGCGCCGCCGCCGTGCTCCTGGTCCGTGCGTTCACCGCCGATCCGCGGTATGCGGCGGCGGCGGGTGTGGCGGCCGTCCTCGGGCACGTGTTCCCCATCTTCTACGGCTTCCGGGGAGGAAAAGGTGTGGCGACGGCGGTCGGGGCCTTCCTGGTCCTCGCGCCGTTTCCGACGCTGGTGTGCGTCGCCGTCTTCGTCGTGGTCGTGGCGGCGACACGGTACGTGTCCCTGGGGTCGGTGCTGGCGATGGTCCTTCTGCCGCCGGTCGCCGGCGCGCTCTTCGGCGCGCCGCGCGCGATCGTGGCCGCGGCGGCGGCGTGCGCCGTGCTCATCGTGTTCAAGCACCGCGAGAACCTGAAGCGCTTGTCTCGAGGCGAAGAGCGCAAGTGGGGGAAGCATTGAAGCTCTCCATCCTGGGCGCTGGCTCCTGGGGCACGGCCCTCGCGATCGAGTTCTCGCGTTCCGGCCACGAGGTCCTGCTTTGGGGGCGGGACTCCAGCGTCATCGCGCAGATCGAAACGGAGGGCCGGCATCCCCGGCGCCTGACCGGCCACCCGATTCCTTCCACGGTGCGCGTAACGGCGGATCTGGAAGAGGCCTTCGTGTCGGAGCGGACGATCTTCCTGTGCGTCCCCTGCGAGGCGCTTCGGCCCGTCCTCGCACGGACGCCGGACCGCGACGGCAAGTTGCTTCGGTTCGTCTCCACTTCCAAGGGAGTCGAGCCGGACTCTCTCAAACGCATGTCGGAGATCGTCCTCGAGCGCTATCCG
>JBDTXY010000241.1:0-4902 GCA_040005945.1 Acidobacteriota bacterium | reverse complement strand
CCGGACCTGCGCCGGGCCGTGGATCGGGATCCCGAGAACCCCGAGCTGCTCATGGAGCTGGGCAACGCCTACTACGATCGCGAGGATTGGGACCGCGCGATCGCCCTCTACGAGAAGGCTCGCCGTAAGGCTCCCAAGAATCCCAACCTGCTCTCGGACCTGGGCGCGGCCCACCGTAACCGCGGCGAGTTCGAGTTGGCGGTCTCGTACTTTCGGAAGGCCCGTGAAAGCGACCCGGAGCACTGGCAGTCGCTTCTGAACTGGGTTCTGGTCGAGGCCTTCGATCGCAAGAATCCGGCGGCCGCGCAACGGGCCTTCGACGAATTGAAGAAGCGTTATCCCGAAGTGCCCCAACTCGACCGGATCCAATCCCAGATCTCGAGCCTTCGCGCGAACGGCTGATGCTGCGCCTCGTCCTGATCGTCTTCGCGGTTTTCCTGTTTTTGACGGTGCTCCGCGGCCTGCGGATCTTCTGGGCCGCGGTGTTTCGGCGTCCCGGCGCGGACGGCGAGATCCGCCGCGGCGCCACGCCCGACCAGGAGATGGTGCGCGACCCGGTGTGCGGTGTGTGGGTGGATCGGCGGCTGGCGCTGGCGGGCCGGCGCGGATCGGAGTGGGTCCCCGTGTGCTCCGAGAAGTGCCAGAAGGCGCTGGAGGCTCGATGACCGGCGGACTCTTCGAGGACGAGCCCCCCCACGTGACCCTGGAAGGGGATTTCGCTCCCGCGACCCCATTGGCCGACCGCATGCGGCCGCGGTCGTTGGACGAGATCGAAGGGCCCGAGGCGGTCGTGGGCGAAAACGGGTTCCTCCGCCGCGCGATTGCCGAGGACCGGGTGCCCTCGCTCATCCTGTGGGGGCCGCCGGGGGTGGGCAAGACCACGCTGGCGCGCCTCATCGCGTCCCAGACCTCCTCGCTCTTCCTGTCGTACTCGGCCGTCGCGACCGGCGTCAAGGAGATGCGGGAAGTGCTGGACCAGGCGCGCACCATGCGCGCCCGGCACGGCAAGCGGACGATCCTGTTCCTGGACGAGATTCATCGGTTCAACCGCTCGCAGCAGGACGTGTTTCTACCCTACGCCGAATCGGGGGACATCGTGTTGGTCGGCGCGACGACCGAGAACCCGTCCTTCGAGTTGAACGGCGCGCTGCTCTCCCGCTGCAAGGTCGTGGTCCTCGAGCCTTTGACGCCGGAGGCCATCGCGCGGATCGTCGAGCGAGCGCTGGGGGACAGCGCCCGCGGATTGGGGGCGCGCAACTTCCGGTTGGACGATCAGGCGCTGTCCTTCATCGCCCAGGCGTCCGGAGGCGACGCCCGGCGCGCGTTGAATCTGCTGGAGGCGGCGGCCTCGGACGCGGAGGCGGCGAAGACGAACACGATCGAGGTCGGCCGGCTGCGCGACCTCTTGCAGCGCAAGGTGCTTCTCTACGACAAGGCGGGGGAAGAGCACTACAACCTGATCTCCGCGCTGCACAAATCCATGCGCGAGTCCGACCCCGACGCCACGATCTACTGGCTGGTCCGGATGCTGGAGGCGGGGGAGGATCCGCTCTACGTGGCGCGCCGGATCGTGCGGTTCGCCTCGGAAGACGTGGGCCTGGCGGACCCCCGCGCATTGCGGGTGGCGCTGGATGCCAAGGAGGCCTTCGACTTCCTGGGAATGCCGGAGGGCTCGCTGGCGCTGGCCGAGGCCGCCGTGTATTGCGCCATGGCCCCCAAGTCCAATGCGCTGTACGAGGCCGAGAACGAGGCCAAGAGCGACGTCGCCGAGAAGCCCGCCGAGCCCGTGCCGCAGGTCATCCGCAACGCGGTGACCAAGCTCATGCGCGAGGTCGGCTACGGACGAGGCTATCGCGATGCGCACTCCGAGCCCGAAGGAGTGGGGGGCATCGAGTGCCTGCCCGACAGCCTCCGCGGACAGCGCTACTACCGCCCCCGGGGCTCCGGCGAGGAGGCCGAGCTCTCCCGGCGCCTGGAAGCCGTGCTCAAGCTGCGCCAGGAGAAGTGGGCGAAGGAAGCGGAGGAGAAGGAGAAGCGGAAGCGGAAGAAGTAGCAGTCCGCTGACCGCTCAAACCTCTTCGCGTCTGTAGTTGGGCGCTTCCTTCGTGATGATGACGTCATGCGCGTGGGACTCCCTCAGTCCCGCGGCCGTGATGCGAATGAGCTTGGCCTTCTTTCTCAGGTCGTCGATCGTGCGACAGCCCGCCAGCCCCATGCCGCTCCGCACGCCGCCGGTCAACTGCGCGATCAGCGCCTCGACGCTTCCCTTGTAGGGCACCATTCCTTCGATGCCCTCGGGGACCATCTTGGACAGGGAGCCCCCGTTGACCGTAGCCTCGGTTTCCATGGACTCCTGGAAATAGCGGTCCGAGGAGCCCGACTTCATGGCGCCGAGGGACCCCATGCCCCGGTAGGCCTTGAAGGTGCGCCCCTGGTAGAGGATCGTCTCGCCCGGCGACTCCTCGGTGCCGGCCAGCAGCGAGCCGATCATCACCAGGTGCGCCCCGGCGGCCATCGCCTTGGTCACGTCCCCCGAGAACTTGATGCCTCCGTCCGCGATCAGCGGCACCTTCGTGCCGCGGGTGGCCTTGGCGCACTCCTGGATCGCGTGGATCTGCGGCACGCCGGCGCCGGTGACCACGCGCGTGGTGCAAATCGAGCCCGGTCCGATTCCAACCTTGACCGCATCGGCGCCGCGCCGGACCAGATCGCGGGCGCCCGCCTCCGTGGCGACGTTGCCGGCGATGATCGGCGTGGACGGGAAGCGCTTGCGCACCAGCGCGAGGGCGTCCAGAACGCCCTGGCTCTGGCCGTGCGAGGAGTCGAGCACGAGGACGTCGACCTTGGCGCGGACTAACTCGCGCGAGCGATCCAGGATGTCCTTGGTCACGCCGATCGCCGCGCCCACGCGCAGGCGGCCCAGAGCGTCTTTGGCGGCGTTGGGGTACTTGATCGCTTTCTGGATGTCCTTGACGGTGATGAGCCCCTTGAGGCTCCCCGCGCGGTCCACGACTAAGAGCTTCTCGATCCGGTACTTGTGGAGCAGCTCCTTGGCCTGTTCCAGGGTCGTGCCCACGGGGGTCGTGATGAGGTTCTTCGTCGTCATGCGTAGGGAGATCGGCCGGTCGGGCCGCGTCTCGAAACGCAGATCGCGATTGGTCAGGATGCCGACGAGCTTGCCGCGCTGGTCGACGACCGGAACGCCCGAGATCTTGTAGCGCGACATCACCTCCAGCGCCTCGGAGATCGTCTGCTCCGGCCGGCACGTGACCGGGTCGACGATCATGCCGGACTCCGAGCGCTTGACCTTGTCGACCTCCGCGGACTGCCCCTCGATCGAGAGGTTCTTATGGATCACGCCGAGGCCGCCCTGTTGCGCCATCGCGATCGCCAGCCGCGACTCGGTGACCGTGTCCATGGCCGCCGAGATGACCGGGATGTTCAGACCGATCTGGCTGGTCAAACTCGTCCGGAGATCCACGTCGCGCGGGTGCACGTCGGAGTGCGCCGGCAGCAGCAGGACGTCGTCGAACGTCAGAGCCAGGGGAATCTCGTGCTCGACCCCGTGTTTGCGCCGGACCGCCATCAGGCCCCCGCCGCGCGGTGGCTGCCCTTGCCCCCGCCTCCCGAGGCGGGCGGCGGCCCGCCTTCGGATCCGTGGCACTTCTTGTACTTCTTGCCGGACCCGCAGGGACACGGGTCGTTGCGGCCGACCTTGGGCGCGTTGCGTTGGACGGTCTCGACCTTCGCGTCCTGGCCGCCGGAGGCGGCGGCGCCGTAGGAATAGTTGACGTTGGCCGGCGCGCGCCGCGAGGGCATCGCGACGGGCGCCCGCCGCTCGTGCGCTTCCGGAGCGTCGTCCTCCCCGGCCTCGCGCGCGACCGGCTGGAGCTTAAACAGGTATTGGACGATCTGGTCCTCGATGCGCTCCTTCATCAGCGTGAAGAGCTCGAAGGACTCCTTCTTGTACTCGATCAGCGGATCGCGCTGCCCGTAGCCGCGCAGACCGATGCCTTCCTTGAGGTGATCGATCGCGAGGAGATGGTCCTTCCATTGCTGGTCGACGACCTGGAGCATCACGAACTTCTCGTGCGTCCGCATCATCTCGGAGCCGAGGATGCCCTCCTTGCGGTCGTAGATCTGAAGCAGCGCCGCCAGGATGGCCTCGCGGATCTCGTCGCGCCCCTTCCCGGCGTAGTCGATCGAGCCCGCCTTGATCCCGAAGTATTCCTGGAGGTCCACGTCGCCGGCGGGCAGGTCCCATTCGTCGGGGCTCTTGTCCTCCGAGAAGTGACGGCCCAGGACGTAGTCCAGGATCATCTCGGCCAGGGTCAGGATGTGGTCGCGGGCCTGCTCGCCGCGCAGGATCTCGCGGCGCATGCCGTAGATCTCCTCGCGCTGGCGGTTCATCACGTCGTCGTATTCGAGCAGGTGCTTGCGGGTCTCGAAGTTGCGGGCCTCGACCTGCTTCTGCGCGCGCTCGATCGACTTCGAGACCATGCGGTGCTCGATCGGGACGCCTTCCTCCATGCCCAGCCGGCGCATGATGTTCTGGAGGCGGTCGGACCCGAAGATCCGCATCAGGTCGTCTTCCAGCGACAGGTAGAAACGGGACGAGCCGGGGTCGCCCTGGCGGCCGCTGCGACCGCGCAACTGGTTGTCCACGCGACGCGACTCGTGGCGCTCGGTCCCGACGATGTGCAGGCCGCCGGCCGCGACCACCTGGTCGTGCAGGCCTTGCCAGGAATTGCGCAGGTTCTCTATGCCCGCGGTCTTTTCCTCGTCGCTCTTTGTTTCATCGGCGCGCAGGAAATCGATCTGCTTCTCGACGTTGCCGCCCAGCACGATGTCGGTTCCGCGACCGGCCATGTTGGTCGCGATCGTCACGCTGCCCGGCGAGCC
>JBDTXY010000240.1:0-4905 GCA_040005945.1 Acidobacteriota bacterium | reverse complement strand
GTAGGCCGGCGGCGCGCCGCCGGCGATTGGCACTACAAGACGCGCATCCCCTCCCAGGTTTCGAAACTCGACGACGCCGGCCGGGTCTTGCCCGGCGAAGTGCGCCGCGAAGGCCTCCGGCGGCGACTCCCAGCGAAATGCGGCGAACGGGGCGTTCGCCAGCACGCCATTAAAGAAGTCGCGGAATTCCGCGCTGCTGCGCAGAGTTGCAGCACCTCTGCCGTGGAGACGCCCGCGGAATCGCCGGGGCTCGCGACGAATCGAAGTACCGGAGTGGTACTCTAGGATGTCCGCAACCTGATCCACACGACGAGTTCCGAGCCGCCGCAACGCATCGAGGCATCCGGCCTCGCGCGACATGCCCGCGATCGGGCGACTTCCGGAGATCCTTCGTGAGGCTCTGGCCCGGCCGGCGCTCCTCCGGCGGCGTCTGGGTTCCCCGAAAGCCGCCCGCCCAAGGCACCTTTGCGCTGGTGCAGCCCTCTCCGGCGATGGTGGCTTACACGGAAGGCTCCCTCCTGCTGGGGGTCCTGATCGGCGTCGGAATCCGGTTGCGCATCTTCATCCAATCCCCGTTGCGGCCGGCGCAGCCGGCGATGTGGACCTTGAACGGTCTCGCCCAGGATGTGGCGATTTATTCCATGGCGGGCGCGCTCGCCCTGTTCTCGACCCGCTACGTCTGGCAGCGGCGGTCCTGGAGCGTCTTGACCGGCTTCGTCTTCGCGCTCTGCCTCCTCCATCTCATCTGGTCGGAGATCGTGACCTTCTTCGGGCACGCGATCCGCGCCCGGGATCTCCAGGTGGGCCTGAGGCCGGTCCTCTTCCTGCAGTCGGTCCGGATCAACATCGCGTTTACGCTCGCGGCCCTGCTGGCGCTGTCCTTCCTCCTGATCCCATGGACCGCGCGCCGCGCCCGCCGGGCGGGACAAACGTGGGCCACGGCGCCGCGTCTGCTGGTTCTGTCGGTGGTCGCGGTGGGGTTGTCACGGGTGGGGCTTCCGATCCACCAGTCCGAGACCGCCCGCAATCCCGTGGTGGCGTTCGCGGTGCTCATCCACGACTGGCCCGCGACGGACGCCCAGGGCCTGTTCCGCATTCCCAAGCCCACGTTCACGGAGCTGAGCCTTCGCTACCTGGCCCCGCGATTCCCGCCCCGAGATTTCTTCAACGACGCGTTTCCGCTCGCGTACCGGTCTCCGGCGCGCTCGCCGAAGGCGCCGCGAATTCCGCAGGGGATCAAGCCCAACCTCGTGTTCATCCTGATGGAAGGGGTCCGGTCCGAAGAGATCGGCGTTTACGGAGGCATCGTCCCCGGCCTCACGCCGAACTTGGACGAGCTGGCCCGGCAGGGAACCCGCGTTCATCGCTTCTACAGCAACGGAAACCACACCCCCGAGGGCGAGCTCGCCCTCTGGTACGGACTGCTTCCGAGCCCTTACGAGGTGATGCTCACGACCCGGGCGGGGGTTCCCATGACGGGTCTTCCGGAGATGCTCCGCTCCCTTGGGTGGAAATCCTTCTTGTGGATTCACAACGGAGATCAGAATTTCTACAGCCGGGACC
Source organism: Acidobacteriota bacterium (assembly GCA_040005945.1). Classification (GTDB taxonomy): domain Bacteria; phylum Acidobacteriota; class Thermoanaerobaculia; order UBA5066; family Gp7-AA6; genus DAHUXD01. Next base: position 3,342 of record JBDTXY010000240.1, on the reverse strand, counting down.
GCTTCTATCTGCCCCGGGGATTTCGGACCATCGACGGGAAGGATTTCCCGCCGAATGAACCCCGGACCAGCTGGGGTTTTTCGGACCGCACCCTGATGCGGCACGCCCTGAAGGCATTGGACGTCACGGAGGAGCCCTTCGCGGCGATGGTGCTGACGGTTTCCAACCATCATCCCTTTCAACTTCCGTCCGACGCCCAGACCCGCATGGCCGGACTGCCCGCGGAGCAGCGCGGATTCCAGCCGTTTGGAAGCGAAGGGCTCATGGTCGGAATGCATACGGTCCCCATGCTCAAGACCATCCACTACACCGACGAGGCGATCGGCTATTTCTTCGGCTTGGCGCGCACCCGCCCCTGGTTTGCCAACACCGTGTTCGTCATCGCCAGCGATCACGGGTTGCCGATCGCGCCCCTGGAAGGCGTGCACACGTTGCATCGCCTCCTCGAGCTGCGGCATCGGGTGCCGCTGATCATCTATTCGCCGCTGCTGCCGCCCGGGAAAGTCGTGCCGGGCCCCGCATCGCAGATCGACGTGCTGCCGACGCTGGCCGGGCTCTTCGGGATCCCGGTTCAGCCGGGGCTGGGGCGGGACCTTCTGGATCCCGATTCCGAGGATCCGGAGCGTCCCGTCATCACGTGGACCCGGGATGCCGAGGCCATCTCGATCATCACGAAGAATCGCGCCTACCATCGGATGCTCGGCAACGAGAACCCGATTCGGTTCGACGATAGCGACGAAGAGATCCTGGTCGATCCGGTTCGGGATCCGGAAGGCGAGATCGACTTGATGAACACTCCCGGCAATGGTGCGGAGCTCTTCGCAAGAGCCGCGCACCGTTACTTCGACGTATATCCCTGGCTCGTGGTGGAGGGGCGCTCGGGCCTGCCTTCCGCCGTTTCGAAAACCACCGCGTCCGCGCCGAAAGGGAAGCAGCCCGCCTCCGTCCGATAGGATCTCGGCAGTGACGTCTCCGGACGACCCCGACGATACCGAGACCGAGACGCTGGCGCAGGGCTTTGGAACGCCCACCTCCTCGCCGCGCCTAGGCGGACGGCTCATCGCCGCTCCCGCGTTTTCGCCCGGCGCGACTCTGGCCGCGCGTTTCCGGATCGTCCGTTTCATCGCGCAGGGGGGAATGGGCGAGGTCTACGAGGCGGAGGACCTCGAGCTGCGCGATCGCGTCGCCTTGAAGACCATCAGCCATGCGGTCGCCGCCGACGAGCGGTCCATGGAGCGATTCCGCCGCGAGGTGCAGCTGGCGCGGCGCGTCACGCACCCGAACGTGTGCCGCATCTTCGACATTTTCCGCCACCGGATGGCTTCGGCCGATCCCTCGCAGCCGGACGTCGAGATCGCGTTCCTGACGATGGAGCTTCTCTCCGGCGAGACGCTGGCGGAGCTGCTGGATCGGCTGCACCGCATCGCTCCGGCCGACGCGCTGCCGATCGTCGCGCAAGTCGCCGCCGGGCTCGCCGCCGCGCACGGCGCGGGCGTGATCCATCGCGACTTCAAGCCGGGCAACGTCCTTCTGGTCGGGGATCCGGCCGAGCCGGGAGGGATGCGCGCCGTCGTGACGGACTTCGGCCTGGCGTACGGCAGCGCGGCCGAATCCGCCGGCGATCCGTCGTTGACCGCGAGCGGGTTCGTGGCGGGCACGCCCTTCTACATGGCTCCCGAGCAAGTGGCGGGAGGCGAAGTCACCCCGGCCGTCGACCTCTACGCCCTGGGGGTCGTGATGTACGAGATGGTCACGGGGACGCGGCCCTTTACGGGCGCCACTCCCCTCTCCATCGCGGTGCGGCGGCTCAAGGAGGAACCTCCGGCGCCCATCACGCACGTTCCCGGCCTGGATCCGACCTGGAACGCCGCGATCCTGCGCTGTCTCCAGCGCGGGCCGGAGGACCGTTTCGCCTCCGCCAACGATCTGGTTCGCGCGCTCAGGGGCGAGGCGGTCGCGTTGAGCGCCATAGGCGCGCTGGCGGTGCGGAGGCGGCGACGGAGGATTCTTCTCGCGGCGGCCTGCGCCCTGGCCGCCGGCGGTGCCGTCGCGTACGTGAGCCTGCATCGGCGCGCCGCGGTCGGCCCGGCGTCGCAGGGCGCCAAGGCGCACGCGTCGCGGACGGTCCGGCCGCGCCGTTCCGTGGCCGTGCTGGGCTTCAAGAACCTCGCGTCCCGTCCGGAGGCGAACTGGCTCTCGCCGGCCCTCTCCGAGATGCTGACGACGGAGCTTTCTGCGGGCGAGAAGCTCCGGACGATCTCGGGCGAGAACGTAGCCCGCGCCAAGCTCGAGCTCGCGGTCACCGACGCCGAGACCCTTGCGGCCGACACGCTCGCGCGCATTCGGCGCAACCTCGGAACCGACTACGTGGTCCTGGGGTCTTACGTCAGCCTGGGGGGCGCGACCGGCGGCCAGATCCGATTGGACGCCCGCGTCCAGGACACGGCCACCGGCGAAACGGTCGCCTCCTTCGCCGAGACGGGAACGGAGGCGACGTTTCTGGACCTGGTCTCGCGCGCGGGCTCCCGCCTGAGGGAGCGTCTGGGCGCGGGAGAGCTTTCGGCCGAGCAGGCGGGCGGCGCGCGCGCGTCGCTGCCGTCCAACCCCGAGGCGGCGCGGCTATATTCGGAGGGTCTCGCGCGCCTGCGCGTCTTCGACGCGCTCACCGCGCGCGACCTGCTCGAGAAGGCGGTCGCGGCCGACCCCGCGTATCCGTTGGCGCATGCGGCCTTGGCCGGCTCATGGTCCGTGTTGGGCTACGACGGCAAGGCGCGCGAGCAGGCGCGTCGGGCCTTCGACCTGTCCGGGAACCTGTCGCGCGAGGACCGCCTCGCGGTCGAGGGCCGCTATCGCGAGACCGATCACGAGTGGGACAAGGCCGTGGAGATCTACCGGACGCTCTGGGGATTCTTCCCGGACAATGTGGAGTACGGCTTGCGCCTGGCGGCCGTGCAGCTTGCGGCGGGGAGCCGCAAGGACTCGCTCGCCACCGCCGAGTCGCTCCGGCAGCTGCCCGGCCCGGCGTCCGCGGACGCGCGCATCGATCTGGCCCTGGCGCGGGCCGCCGAATCGCTTTCCGACTACAAGCAGGAAACGGCAGGGGCGGAGGCCGCCGCCCGGAAGGCCGACGCGGCCGGGGCCCGGCTGCTGGCCGCGGAGGCCCGGCTTTCGCAAGGCGAACCCGCCCGCGGCCGGGAACTGTTCTTTGGCGCGAAGGCCGCGTGCTCGGCGTGTCACAGCATCGCCGGCAACGGCGGGCACATCGGCCCCGATCTGTCGAAGATCGGGTCGATCCGCGCCGGCCGCGATCTGCTGGAAGCGATCGCCTTTCCCAGCGCCAGC
>JBDTXY010000239.1:0-4905 GCA_040005945.1 Acidobacteriota bacterium | reverse complement strand
GAAGAAGACCGGGGCGGCGCCTCCGCCCGTGGCGTATCCGGGAGCGATCTCGACGGGGCGGATCTCGGTCAGGCCAGCTCCTGGTTGACGGGCTGCTCGGCGCCGACCTCGCCCCGCGTCGCGGCGCGGTGGGCCCGGGCCGCCCGGATGAAATCGCGAAACAACGGGTGGCAGGCGAAGGGCTTGGATTTCAATTCGGGGTGAAACTGACATCCGAGGAACCACGGGTGCTCGTCGTGGAGCTCGATGATCTCGACGAACTTGCGGTCCGGGGACATCCCGGTGAAGGACATGCCGGCGTCCTTCAGGCGGGGCAGAAACTCCTGGTTGACCTCGTAGCGATGCCGGTGGCGCTCGGAGATCGCGCTCTCGCCGTACGCGCGGGCGGCCAGCGATCCGGCCGCCAGGTCGCACGGGTACTTGCCCAGCCGCATCGTTCCCCCGAGGGCCTCGACGCCGATCAAGTCCCGCAGCTTGAAAATGACCTTGTGCGCCGGCTCCTCTTCGAACTCCGTGGAGTTGGCGCCGTCCAGGTGCGCCACGTTGCGGGCGAACTCGATGACCGCGGTCTGAAGGCCCAGGCAGATCCCGAAGAACGGGACCTTTTTCTCGCGCGCGTAGCGGATCGCCTTCATCATGCCCTCGACGCCCCGCCGGCCAAACCCGCCCGGGACCAGAACCGCGTCCGCGCGAAAGAGGGTATCGGGGTACTGGTCGCCCTCCAGCGTCTCGGCGTCGATGTAGTGCAGACGCACGCGCACGTTGTTGGCGATCCCGCCGTGGGAGAGGGCCTCGTTCAGCGATTTGTAGGAGTCGCCGTAGTCCACGTACTTTCCCACGACCGCGACGTCGACTTCGCCGGCCGGATTCTTGATCCGGTTCATCAGGCTCTCCCACTTGGAGAGGTCCCGGTCGTAGTGGGGCAGCGAGAGCAGATCCAGGAGGATCTCGTCGAGCCCCTCGGCCGCGAAGTGCAGCGGCACCTCGTAGATCGACGGCACATCCTTGGCGTTGATCACCGCCTCGACGGGCACGTTGCAGAAGAGCGCGATCTTCTTCTTCACCTCGTTGGGCAGCGCCCGGTCCGTCCGGCACAGGAGCACGTCGGGCTGGATCCCGATCGACAGCAGGTCCTTGACCGAATGCTGGGTCGGCTTGGTCTTGAGCTCGTCGGAGGCCTTGATGTACGGCACCAGCGTCAGATGCACGTTGATCGCGTTGCCGCGGCCGGCCTCCTGCCGGAATTGCCGGATCGCCTCCAGAAAGGGCAGGGACTCGATGTCGCCCACGGTCCCGCCGATCTCGATCAAGACGACGTCCGCGTCCTGGCCCGCCAGGCGGATGGCCTCCTTGATCTCGTCGGTGACGTGCGGAATGACCTGCACGGTTTTGCCGAGGTAGTCGCCCCGCCGCTCTCGCTCGATGACCGTCAGGTAGATCCGGCCGGCGGTCGTGTTGTTGATCTTGGACGCGGTCATCGACGTGAACCGCTCGTAGTGGCCCAGGTCCAGGTCCGTCTCGGCGCCGTCGTCGGTCACGTAGACCTCGCCGTGCTGGAAGGGCGACATCGTGCCGGGATCCACGTTGATGTAGGGATCGAACTTGGCCATGGCGACCGAGAAGCCCCGCGCCTCGAGCAGCGCCCCGATCGACGAGGCCGCGATGCCCTTGCCCAGCGACGAGACCACGCCGCCCGTGACGAAGACGTATTTCGTGCTCATGAGATCACCTCCTTTTTCCAGCTCCGCTCGGCCTCCGCGAGGTCCGCGGGAGTATCCACCCCGATCGAATCGCCCACCGCGTCTCCCACCCAGATCGTCTGCCCGGCCTCCAGCCAACGGAGCTGCTCGAGCGACTCGGCGCGTTCCAGCGGGGACGGCGGGAGCGCGGCGACCGTGTGCAGCGTTTCCGCGCGAAAGACGTAGATCCCGAGATGCTTGCGGTACGCCGGCTCTCCCTGGCGGTAATAGGGAATCGGGGAGCGCGAGAAGTACAGCGCCCGTCCGTCCCGGGCCACGGCGACCTTGACCGTGTTGGGATCCGCCGACCGCTCCGCGGGCAGGGGGTAGGCCAGCGTCGCGATGTGCCGCTCCGGCGCCTCCAGCAGCGCGGCCAGCGCCAGGTCGATGTTCTCCCCCGGCATCAGGGGCTCGTCGCCCTGCACGTTGACGTAGACGTCCGCGGGAATGCGCCGGGCCACCTCGGCCACCCGGTCGGTGCCGCTGACGGCGGACGCGGAGGTCATCATCGCCTCACCTCCGGCCGCCTGGACCGCTTCTGCGACGCGCGCGTCTTCGGTCGCCACCACGACGCGATCGACCTGGCGCGCGGACTGAGCGGCATGGAGCACATGGACCACCATTGGTAAGCCGGCGAGGGGAGCGAGGGGTTTTCCTGGGAATCGGACCGAGGCGTAGCGCGCGGGAATAACGGCGAGGACCGTCATGCATTCATCGCCGGCAATAGTATCCTCCGTGCTGTTTTGCGTCAAGAAACCGCGCCGTTGAAGCCGCCGGCCGGCCTGCGGATCCTGGCGCGACCCGCCGCCGCGGCGCTCTACGCGATCGCCATCCTGCTCGTGGGTTTCGGGGCGATCCGGGCGGTGCTCCGTGCGCATGCGGACCGCATCTCCCTGGCCACCGGAGAGGCCCAGTGGATTTGGTACTCGAGCGGTCCCGCGCAGCCGACCCCGCTACGGTTCTACGCGACGCGGGAGATCGTGCTGCGGCAAGCGCCCGTCCGGGCGACAGCGAAGTTGTTCGTCGACGGCGAGTACGTGCTCTACGTCAACGGCGCGAAGGCGGGAGCCGGCGCCCCGCGGCCCGGCGATCCGCTGCGGCTGTATCGGGTCGCCGCATTGATGCGGCCGGGCGTCAACCGCATCGCCATCGAGGCGTCCAATGCGACGGGCGTGGGCGCAATCCTGTTCGCGCTGGACTTGGACGCGTTCGGGCGCAACGCGGTCGTCTCGAACGGCCTCTGGCGCGTGGATCTGTCCGCGGGGGCCGTCACCGCCGGCGCGCGCTACCGGCCGATGGTTTGGGGCAAGCCGCCGCAGCGGCCGTGGGGGTATCCGCGAATGCCGAGGCCGAACGAAGTTGTCAGTTCACAGTCGTCAGTTTTCGGTTTTCGAACTGAAAACTGAGAACTGAAAACTGAACACTATCCCCGAACGAGCGCGTCCAGCGCCTCGCGCGCCGCGATGCACTGCGCGTTGGTGCTGTCGTACCCGGCCAGCGCGATGACCTTCTTGTACGCGGCCACGGCGGACTCCAGATCGTTCAGGCCCTTGTCGTAGATGCGGGCGATCAGAAGGCGGGCCAGCAGGTGCCGCGGGGCGACCGCAACGGTTTTGGAGCAGAAGACCAGCGCCACGTCGTACCGTTCCTCGGCCGCGGCGAGGCACGCCCGGCGATAGTAAAGCCCGGCTTCGCTCGCTGGATCTGATTGACTGGGAAGGAGTTGCGAAAGATTTCTGAGGGTTGAGGCGAGGGCGGTCCAACTGCTAACGTTCGCGGGCATCTATAGAGCAGTTTACGACTTTTCCATTCAATCTCAATAAAAATTTAGAAGGAAAGGTTAGAAATCCTTCTTTTGTATGGATAAATCGGCCGGAACTTGGATGCTAATCAAATAAGGAAACTTACTGTTTCTACCTAACTTTATTAGGCCAGTCTCCGGATCACCGCACGCGATCGATGATCGATTCCGTCGCCAACAGCAGGCCGTCCTTGGCCTCCGAGTCGGGGAAGCTGCCCAGCGCAACCCGAGCGGCGCCGGCGTAGTCGCGCGCCAAGGCCCGCGTCTTCGGAATCGCGTCGTACGCATCGACGATCGCGAGGATCTCCGCGGGCTCGACGGTCTTGAACTCACGCTCCCGGAGCACGGTGGCGACGCGGTCGCGCTCCTGCGCGGACGCCTTCGGCAGCGCCAACAGGAGCGGCATCGTCAGCTTGCCCTCCCGCAAGTCGTTCAAGACCGGCTTGCCGACTTCCTTCTCGTTGCCTGTGTAGTCGAGCAGGTCGTCGATGAGCTGAAACGCCATTCCGAGGCAGCGGCCGTATTCGCTGAGGCGCTCGGCGGCGACTAAGTCTCCCCGCGGCGCGAAGTGGGCCGGGAGGCAGCAGGCGGCCGCGAAGAGGTCCGCGGTCTTGCGGCGCGTGATCTCCAGCGCCTCTTCCCGGGTCACGTGCACCGAGCCTTCCTTCTCCATCCCGATCATCTCGCCCTCGATCATGGAGAGGGTCGTGTCGGAGAGGACCTTCAGGATCGTGAGGTCTCCCTCGTCCAGCGCGATGCCCATGGACATCGTGTAGAGGTAGTCCCCGAAGAGCACGGTCAGGTTGTTGCCCCACCGGGCGTTGGCGGACGTGCGCCCCCGGCGCAGCCGCGCCTCGTCGATGATGTCGTCGTGGACCAGCGTGGCGGTGTGGATGAACTCCACCACGGCGGCGTACCGCACATCTTTGTCGCCGTCGTTGTAGTCCAGGAGCCGGGCCGAGAGGAGAAGCAGCGCGGGACGAATGCGTTTGCCGCCGCCCTGCGCCAGGTAGCTGCCCATCCGGTCGATCGTCGGAATGGGAGAGCGGAAGTGGAGGAGGAGCTCCTCCTCGACCTTCGCCAGCTTGTCGGCGATCAGCTCGTAGGCGCGCAGCAGTCGGACGTCGCCGGAGCGGAACGGGCCCGTCATCGGTAGTTGGTGAACTGCAGCGGCACGCCGAAATCGCCGCCGCGCAACATGCTCATGACTTCCTGGAGGTCATCCTTGGCCCGCCCCACCACGCGGACCTGGTCCGCCTGGATCGACGATTGGACCTTCAGCTTGCGATCCTTGATCGCCTTGACGATCTCCTTGGCATTGTCGATGGGGATGCCCTGCTGGATCTTGACGAGCTGCCGGACCGT
>JBDTXY010000238.1:0-4909 GCA_040005945.1 Acidobacteriota bacterium | reverse complement strand
GCGAGTATCGATGACGGCTCTGGACCCCAGCGCCTCGCCGGCCAGAACGCGCACCGCGACGGCGCCGTCGGCCGAGGTGGCCTCCGGGATCCGCGCGGCCGGGATCTCCTGATAGCGGGGCGCCATCATCTTGTCGCGGCGCGGCAGGTTGACCCAGAGCTGGAACCCGTGCATGCGGCCGCCCCGCGCCAGGAAGTCCGCGGCCGGCATCTCCGAGTGCACGACCCCGGCGCCGGCGGTCATCCACTGGACGTCTCCCGGGGTCAGCCGCCCGTGGTTGCCGCGGGAATCGCGGTGCTCCATCTCGCCGGATAGCAGATACGTCACGGTCTCGAACCCACGGTGCGGATGGTCGGGCGCGCCCTTGGCCTGCCCCGGCGCGAGCTCCATCGGTCCCATCTCGTCCAAGAGCAGGAACGGATCGAACTGGTCCAGCGCGGAGGTCGGAAACGGCCGATGGACCAGGAACCCGGCCCCCTCCAGCGTTTCCACACTCGAAAGAACCCGATCGACGGTGCGTGCCTTGCTCATGATTGCGGAAGTACGCCCTCTCCTGCCTTCGGGATTCTTCCGTGGTGTAATACGCGGTCCGAGGAGACAGGACTATGGCTAAGGCAACGTTCGGAGCGGGCTGCTTCTGGGGAGTCGAGGAGGAATTTCGCAAGGTCCCGGGCGTGCAGGACGCGGCCGTGGGGTACAGCGGTGGGACGGTCTCGAACCCGACTTACGAAAACGTCTGCACCGACGAGACCGGCCACGCCGAGGTCGTCGAGGTGGACTACGACCCCGCGAAGGTCTCCTACGAGACCCTGCTCGACATCTTCTGGAAGGGCCACAATCCCACGCAGCTGAACCGCCAGGGGCCCGACGTCGGCACGCAGTACCGGTCGGTCATCTTCTTTCACACCCCTGAGCAGGAAGCCGCGGCCCGGGGCTCCAAGGAGCGTCTGGAGAAGAGCGGAAAGTTTCCGCGTCCGATCGTCACGGAGATCTCACCCGCGCAGCCGTTCTGGCGCGCCGAGGAGTACCACCAGAGGTATCTCGAAAAGCGAGGCCTCGGCTCCTGCCATGTCTAGAGGCTAGCGCGGACGGCGGATGAGGCGCTCCCGAATCAGGGCGAGCGCTTGCTCGCGCTCCGCGCCGGCGAGCGCGAGACGCGGCGGCCGGACGCGCTCCGAGCCGATCCCGACCTCCTGCTGCGCGAGCTTGATGAGCTGCACGAACTTGGGCACGACGTCTAAGCGCAGGAGCGGCAGGAACCACTCGTAGAGGCCGCGCGTCTGGTCGGCCTTGCCGGCCGCCGCGAGGTCGAACAGCCGCACCGATTCCTCCGGGAGCGCGTTGACCAGTCCCGCGATCCAGCCCACCGCTCCCGCGTCGATCCCCTCGACGATCAGGTCGTCGACGCCCACGAAGATCGCCAGGCGCTCACGCAGCAGCGCCCGGATCCCCGCGATCCGCCGGACGTCGCCGCTGGATTCCTTGACGGCCTGGAGATTGGGATGTTCTGCCGCCAGCTGCTCCAACTCTTCCGCGGAGACGTCCGTCCCGTACGCGATCGGATTGTTGTAGAGCATGCAGGGCAGCGGCGTGGCCGAAATGACCGCCGAGAAATGCGCCCCCGTCTCGCGGCGGTCCGGGTGGTAGACGTAGGGCGGCAGCACCATCAGCCCGTCGCATCCGACCTCCTGCGCCAACCGCGCGGTCGCGCTGGCTTGCGCGGTCGAGAGCGCCGCGATCCCGGCCACCAGCGGCGCCCGACCGGCGAGCGCGCGGCGGCACGTCGTCAGGATCGCGCCTTTTTCCTCGGAGTCCAGTGTGGCCGACTCGCCCAGCGATCCGAGCGGAACCAGTCCCTTGCAGCCGGCGCGCACCATGGTGTCCACGTGCCGCGCCAGAAACTCGTGGTCGACCGACAAGTCTTCCCGAAACGGCGTCGTGATCGCCGGAAACACCCCTTGCCAGATCATGTGTGCTCCTCCATCGCCATGAGACTGCCGAGCGCGGCCGGTCTGGCTGGCGGGCGAACCGTATCCGAATCCCAGCCGAACAGAAAAGCCAGCGCGGGACCGCAGACGCGGCCCTGGCAGGGACCCATGCCGGCCCGCGTCGCGAGCTTGGCTTCGCGGGCGCCCCAGGTCGGATCGAGGCGGGACAGCGGCACGTCCTCGCACCGGCAGACGATCGTGTTGGCTCGGGCCAGCGACTTTAACTCCTCCCGCGGCCGGAACGCGCGGTCCATCGCCCGCGCAAGGCGCCGGCCCCGGTCGGCGCAGGCCAAGAGTCCGCCGCCCTCCAGTGTGCCGGCGTCCCAGCGATCCGCCGCCGCCAGGCCCGCAATCTCACCCTCCGCCAGAGCGACGTCCGCTCCGGCGACCCCGCAGGGCTCGCCGGCGCAATAGACGCCGGGCACGCTGGTCTGCCGGCGCGCGTCCACGACGACTCTCCCCTGATCCAACGCGCAACCCAACAGACGCGGCAGTTCCGTGTTCGGCGTCAAACCCCACGAGACGGCGAGTAAGTCGCACGGAATCTCGAGCGCCTTTCCGCCGTCGGTCACGATGGCGGCTTCGACGCGATCTTTCCCGCGCGCCTCCGCGACCCACGCGCCCGTCCGGTAACGGGCTCTCCGGAAGGCCGTCCGATACCGCACCGCCTCTCCGAGCTTGCGGCGCGCGCGCGCGAGCGCCGGCGCGAAGCGCAGGAGCGCCATCAGCGGGGCCTGCTCGGCGACGAGGACCACCCGCGCACCGGCCTTGGCGAGCGAAGCGGCGACCGGAAAGAGCAGCGGGCCCGATCCCGCGATCACGGCCGTGCGGCCCTGGAATGCGGCGCCCGACTTGAGCAGCGCCTGCGCTCCCCCCGCTCCCATCACTCCCGGCAAAGTCCAGCCGGGAAACGGTAGGAAGAGCTCCCGCGCGCCGGTCGCCAGGACCAGCCGCGACGCGCGGACCCGGAGGCGGCGCCCCGGCGTTTCGGCATGGAGCTCGAAGCCCGCGGGGGCCGCGGCCGCGTCGAAGACGGACGCGGAGAAGACCCGCGCCGCGTGCGACCGTCCGAGCCTGTCGATCCATTCGCGCGCGATCAGCGGCAGTCCGTGTCCCCCCGCCTGCGGACGGTAGATCTGCCCGCCGGGAGCGGGCCCCTCGTCCAGAATCAGCGTGCGGGCGCCCGACTCCGCCGAGCGGCAGGCCGCAGCGATCCCGGCGGGCCCCGCGCCCACGACGGCGACGTCGCATTCCAGCACTTCCCGTTCGACGCTGAGAGCTGACGGCTGAGCGCTGAGAGCTTTGCCATCGGTCGTGACGTGCATTCCTTCGCGGCAGGCGGTCATACAGGCGCGCTGATGCGCGACCCCATCCACCGTGACGCGGCACTCGAAGCACACCCCCATGGCGCAGAGAACTCCGCGCGCCTCGCCCTTCACGGAACGCCGCAGCGTGTGCACGCCCGCGTTCTCGAGCGCCGCCGCCAGGCTCGTTCCCGGTTCGGCCGCGAGGTGACGGCCGTCGGCGACGAACCGGAACGGCTCAGGCATGGCCTGCATCGGGAAACTCCCGCATAGGGGAGTAAGGCAACGGATCGATCGAGGGCTTTCGCCCCGCGATCAAGTCGGCGATCAGACTCGCGGTTCCGAGCGAGGTCGTCACGCCGAGGCCCTCGTGCCCGGCCGCCACGTAAACGCCGCGCAGCGTTTCCCATTTTCCCACCAGCGGCAGATTGTCGGGCGTTGCCGGCCGGAAGCCGACCCAGGTCCGAATCGCGGCGAGGGCGCCGATGGCGGGCACATAGGAGAGCGCCCTCCGGATCATCCGGTCGCGCAGACTCCGATTGAGCGTCGCATCCAGACCCACGAACTCGCGGGAGGAGCCCAGCAGCATCTGGCCGGTGGCCCGCGGCTGGAGGTTGAAGGCCACCGACTCGCGCGACGGCGTGTGGGCGCTCTTCAAGTATCCCAACTCGACGAGCTGGTGGCGGCAGAACCCGGGATAGCGGTCCGTGATCACGAGGTGCCCCTTGCGCGGCTGGATCGGAAGGCCCGGGATCAGCCGGCTCGCCGCCGCCCCGGCGGCATTGATGATGGCGCCCGCCGAGAGAATGCCCGAGCCGGTCGAGACGAATCCCGCGCCGATCCCGCGGACGTGGACCCCCCGCCGCAAGACCGCCTTGCGCGAGACGGCGCGCGAGAGAAGCCAGCGGGCGGCCGCGGGGGGATAGAGCACGCGGTCGTCCGGAACGCGCAAGGCCCCCGCGAGCCCCGCCCGGAGGTTGGGCTCGAGCGACGCGAGCTCCGCCGGCGCGATGATGTCCGCATCGACGTCCCACTCCCGGTACAGGGCCGCCTTCGCGTGGACATGGCGCATCTCCTCTTCGTCCGCGGCGATCCAGAGTGTGCCGGTCCGCTCGTCCTCGCAGTCGGTCGAAAGCTGCGGCGACAGCTGGGTCCAAAGGCGCCGCGAGTACGCGGTCAAAGCCATCTGGGCCGGGGAGTCATCCATGACGACCAAGTGCCCCATCGCGGCCGCGGTCGCGCCGCCCCCCGGGAACGATTCTTCGAGCACTTCCACCCGGAGGCCGTCGGCCGACAACGCGTCCGCGCAAGCGGCGCCCACGATGCCCGCGCCGACGATCAGAACGTCAGGGCTGGCCATTGCCCGCCAGGTCCAAACCGTGGCGGAACGGATCGCGCGGATCGAAATACAGCGTGGCGCGCCCCGTCACGTACGCACGGCCCTGGATTCGCGGGATGAGGAAACCCTCGCGCTGCTCCAGCCAGCCGGTGAAGAGACTGCCGGTGATCGATTCCTGGCGCCATCGCTCACCCGCCGCGAGCTCGCCGCGCGCGTGGAGCGCGGCCATCGTGGCCGAGGTGCCCGTGCCGCACGGCGATCGGTCGTACGCTCCTCCG
>JBDTXY010000237.1:0-4946 GCA_040005945.1 Acidobacteriota bacterium | reverse complement strand
ATGGAGGCGATCTTCGCCCGGCGGCTGCGCGACGTCTCCGGCCCGGCCGCCCGGCTCGCGCTGGTGTCCGCCGCGATCGGGGACGTGCTTCCCAATGCCGCGCGCGCCCACGCGGACATCCTCGGACAGGACCTTCGCTACACCGGACGGACCCTGCGCCGCTCGCCGGGCTTCACGGCCACTGCGATTCTGATCGCCGCGCTGGGAGTCGGCGCCGTCACGGCGGCATTCTCGATCACGGACCACGTGCTCATCCGGCCTCTGCCGTTCGCCGACGCGGGGCGGCTGGTGCTCCTGTGGCAGGACCCGACCCTCCACGGCACCGCGCACGACGAGCCGTCGCCGCCGAACTACCGGGACTGGAAACGCGCGAGCCGGTCCTTTGAGGCGATGGCGGCCTATCACCGGCTCGGCGCCAACTTGGTCGGCGGCCGAGAGCCGCAGCACCTCGAGGGCGCCGCCGTGGACGCGGACCTCTTGCCGATGCTGGGCGTCTCGCCCCTGCTGGGCCGCGTCTTCACGCCGGAGGATCACCGCGCCGGAGCGCCGGGAACCCTCCTGTTGAGCGAAGGGGCGTGGAAGGGGCGCTTCGGCGGCGATGCCGGAATCGTCGGGAAGAAGGTCCTGCTGGACGACGAGCCGTTCACGGTCGTCGGCGTGCTGCCCCGGCAGTTCCAGTTTCCGAGCCGAGCCGCCGAGATGTGGGCGCCGATGCGGCTCAACGAGGGGGACTCCAACGATCGCACCAACAACTTTCTCTACGTCGTCGGGAAGTTGAAGCGCGGCGTGACGATCGATCGGGCGAGGGCCGAGATGCGCGTGATCGGGGCGCAGTTGGAGCGCGCGTTTCCCAAGGAGAACAATCACACCGGCGTCACGGTGGCGGGATTGCGGGACGAGCTGTCCTCGCAATCGCGGCTGCTCCTGCTGGCCCTGCTGGGCGCGGCGGTCGGGGTCTTGCTGATCGCCTGCACGAACCTGGCGAACCTGCTGCTGGCGCGTGCGCTCTCCCGCCGCCGCGAGCTCGCGGTGCGCACCGCCATGGGCGCGGGCCGGGAGCGGCTGGTCCGCCAGCTGATGACCGAGAGCCTCGTCCTGGCGGCGTGCGGCGGCGCGCTCGGCGTCCTGCTCGCGGCCGCGTCGGTGCCGCTGGTGGCGCGCCTGGTTCCCAACGTGCTGCCGATCGCGGAGGCGCCGGCGGTGGACATGCGGATGCTGGGTTTCGCGGCGCTCTTGACCGGGCTGACGGGCATCGGCTTCGGCGTCGTCCCCGCGATGCGCGGGGTCGGGGGCGACGCGGGCGCGAGCGGGCTGCGCGACGGCTCGCGCGCCGGAACGGACCGGCGGACGGAACGGCTCCGGTCCGTGCTGGTGGTCGCGGAGGTGACGGCCTCTGTGGCGCTCTTGATCGCTTCGGGCCTTCTCCTGCGCGCGCTCTGGCGCCTGCAGGCCGTGGATCCGGGGTTCCGGGCGGAGTCCGTCCTGAGCCTGCACACCGCGCTGCCGATCCCCAAGTACGCGCCCACGGAGCGGCGCGTCCAGTTCTACACGCGGGTGCTCTCGGAGGTGCGGGCGCTGCCGGGCGTCTCCCGCGCCGCCTACATCGGCTTCCTGCCCATGGTCATGCGCGGGGGCATCTGGTCGGTGACGATGGAGGGGCAGCGCGAGGACACGGCGGACCGCAGCGCGAGCCTGCGCTTCGTGACGCCCGGATTCTTCGACACGCTCGGCATCCCGCTGCGCCGGGGCCGCGACATCGGCGAGACCGACACGCACGCGGCGCCGTTTGCGGCCGTGGTCAGTGATTCCTTCGTCCGGCGGTACTGGCCGGGTCAGGACCCACTGGGGCGCCGCTTCCAGTTCGGGTTCCACCCGCGCACGGTCGTCGGCGTCGTCGGCGACGTCCGGGTGCGCGGGTTGGAGCAAACCAGCGAGCCGCAGGTCTACCTCTCGTACCAGCAGGCGGATGACGGCGAGATCATCGGCTACGTCCCCAAGGATCTCGTGATCCGGGCGTCCGTCCCGGCTTCGGCGCTCATGCCCGCGATTCGCGGGATCCTCGGGCGCGCGGATCCCGAGATTCCGATCTCCGACGTGCGGCCCTTGACGGAGATCGTGCGCGCGGAGACCGAGCCGCGGCGGGTGCAGGCGCGCGTGCTCGGGGCGTTTGCCGCGATCGCATTCCTTCTGGCGGGCATCGGCATCCACGGCCTGCTCGCGTTCACGGTGTCCCAGCGGATGCGCGAGATCGGCGTGCGTATCGCGATGGGAGCCCAGCCGCGCGACATCCTGAAGATGGTCATGCGCCAGGGCGCGGTTCTGGCCTCCCTCGGCGTCGGACTGGGCGTGGCCGTGGCCTACGCCGCGGGCCGGGCCATGCAGGCGCTTCTGGCGGGAGTCAGCCCCGCGGACGCGGCCACGTTCCTGGCCGCCGTCTCCCTGGCCGTGGCGATGACGCTGGTGGGAAGCCTCCTGCCGGCGCTGCGCGCGGTGCGCGTCGATCCGATGACCGTGATGCGCTCCGAGTAAAAGCGGAGAGCCCGGCGCTCAGCTCTCCTGGAGCGCCTCCGTCGGCGCGACGCGCGTGGCCCGGCGGGCCGGGATCGCGCAGGCCGCGAGCGCCACGACGGCCAGTATCGACGAGACGGCCGCGAACGTCAGGGGATCCGCGGGCCGGACGCCGTAGACGAGGCTGGAGAGCGCCCGGCCCAGCGCCAGCGATCCGGCCAGTCCGATGGCCAGACCGATCAGCGTCGGACGCATTCCCTGCAAGACGACCATGCGGACGACGTCGGCGCGCTGCGCGCCCAGGGCCATGCGGATCCCGATCTCCCGCGTCCGGCGCCGGACGCCGTAGGACAGAACGCTGAATATGCCGACGGCCGAGAGGACCAACGCGAGCGCGGCGAAAACGGCGAGCAGCAGCATCGTGAAACGCGCGTGCGTCAGGGACTCGCCCAGGTGCTCCTGCATCGTCTTCATGCCCGTGACGGGCTGGTCGGGATCGACGGCCTGTACCGCGGCGGCGACGCTCGCCGCCAGGCTCCGCGGCTCGACCGCCGTGCGCACGATCAGTGACATCGAGGACACCGGCATCTGGGTGTGCGGCAAATAGATCGCGGCGATGGGCTGGGTCTCCGCCAGGCCGCGCAGCTTCACGTCCGCGACCACACCGACGACCTGCCGCAGCACCCCGGGATAGAAGGAGAGCGTCAGCCGCTTGCCCACGGCGTCCTCGCCCGGCCAGAACCGCTTGGCCATGGCCTCGCTGACCAGGACGGCGGGCTGGGCCTTCTCGGAATCCGCCGCCGTGAAGTCGCGGCCGCGCCGGAGCGCCACGCGCAGCGCCGTCAGGGCGCCCGGCGTCAGCACGCGCACGGCGACCTCGGGCTGCTCCGACAGCGCCGGAGCGGCCCGGCCTTCGATCGCGATCGGCTGGGTGGATCCGCCGCCCGAGAGAGGGACGGTGTTCATCGCGCCCGCCGCCGCGACGCCGGGCAGCGCCCGCACCCGCTCGAGCACGCGGTCGTAGAACGCGGTGCGCGCCGCGGGGGTGGCGTATCGCGACTCGGGAATCGAGACCAGGCCGATGAGGACATTCTTCGGGTCGAATCCCGGATCCACGCCGCGCAGCTTGGCCAGGCTGCGCACGAGCAGTCCCGCGCCGACCATGAGCACGAGCGCGAGCGCGACCTCCGCGACCACCAGGGCGTTGCGCACGGCCGGGCTGCCAGCGTCGGAATCGGAGCGTCCACCCTGCTTGAGCGCGTCGTTCGGGTTGGCGCGCGTCATGCGCCATCCCGGGAGAAGCCCCGCCAGCGCTCCCGTCAGCAGGCAGACGCCGAGCGTGAAGGCCAGCACCGGGCCGTCCACGCGGATCCCGGCCGCCAGCGGCATCCGATCGGACAGGAAACCGACGATGAGCCGGACGCCGAGGCCCGCGACCAGCAGCCCCAGCGCGCCTCCCGCCAGGCAGAGCAGGATCGTCTCGGCGAAGAGCTGGCGGACGATGCGGCCGCGGCTGGCGCCCAGCGCCACCCGAACCGCGATCTCCCTCCGGCGCCCGACGGTCTTGGCGAGGACCAGGTTCGCGACGTTCGCGCAGGCGATCAGCAGCACGAACCCCACGGCGCCCAGCAGGACCAGGAGGGCCGGCCGGACGTCGCCGACGAGATCGTCGTGCAGGGGGATCACCGCGGCGCCCCAGCCCTTGTCGTCCGTGGCGTACTGCGCGGCCAGGCGCGCCGAGATCGCGTTCATCTGGGACTGGGCGCGCGCGACGTCCACGCCGCGCTTCAACCGCGCGAGGACAAGGTAGTCGTGGATCCCGCGGATGGCCCGCTCTTCGGGGGTCCAGACCAGCGGCACCCACAGGCGCGCCTCCTCCGGAAACGCCAGGCCGGCGGGCAGAACTCCGACGATCGAATAGCTCTCGCCATTCAAAATCGTGGTGCTGCCGACGGCCGACGCGCTGCCGCCGAAGCGGCTCTTCCAGAGCTCCTCGGAGAGAACCACGACGCGGTGGCCGGGCTCATCCTCGCCCGGGACGAACGTCCGGCCCAGAAGCGGGCGCACCCCGAGCACCGCGAAGAAGTCCGCCGACACGAACGCGCCCGGCAGGTCTTCCGGCTGGCCCGATCCCGTCATCGGGACGTAGCTTGTGCCGTAGACCGCCATCCGCTCGAAGACGTCGTTCTGGCTCTTCCAGTCCAGGTAGTTCGCGGGCGACACGGAGAAGGTCTTGCGCCCCGGGAAGATCTCCTGCGGCGGCACGTGCGGGACGCTGACGATCCGGCGTGAGTCCGGAAACGGAAGCGGCTTCAAGAGCACGGCGTTGACCACGCTGAAGATCGCCGTGTTCGCGCCGATTCCCAGAGCCAGGACGGCGATCGCGACCGCCGCGAACCCGGGGTTGTTGGCCAGGACGCGAAGGCCGTAGCGAATGT
>JBDTXY010000236.1:0-4947 GCA_040005945.1 Acidobacteriota bacterium | reverse complement strand
GCCGGAGGCATCTTCGCGGTTGGGCGCCGGGAGTTTCGCGATTCCGTCCTCACTGGGCCCCAACTGCGCTGGCCCGACCCCGACACGGCCCGCGCCATGACGACCACCCAGCAAATCGTCTGGGCGCACCGTGTCGATGCCGACGCCGTCGTCTCCCCGGGCGCGACGCTGCGCGTGTACGCCGATCTGCTGCCGGCCTCCGACGGCACCGCCCCGTTCGCGATCCACACGTTCAATCAGATCACCGGCGGAGCCGCCATCGATCCCCGCCAGGCGGCGATCGCCAACGATCACTTCGTGTTCACGGGGCGCGAGGACGACGCGCGGCAGACGGAGATCGGCCGGGAGTTCGCCAGGGTCCACGGCCTGGAGAAGCCGTATTACGCCGATCCCGGCGACGGGATCTTTCACTTCTACTTCCCGGAACAGGGTCTGGTGATGCCCGGCCAATTCATCCCCGGCGCGGACTCGCACAGCCGTGCGTATGGCGCCTACGGCGCGGTCGGCTTCGGGGTGGGCTCGACCACGCTGGGCTTCGGCTGGGCGACGGGCTACATCTACTTCACGGTCGCGCGCCAACGGCGGGTGGTCTTCCGCGGCGCGCTCCAACCCTGGGTCTCGGGTAAGGACGTCGTGCTGGAGCTCCTGCGGCGGTGGGGAGCCAAGCAGTCCCAGGGAATGTCCGTCGAATTCATCGACGCGGACCGACAGCTCCCGATCGCCTTCCGCAACACGATCGCCAACATGATGGCCGAGGCGGAGGCGTTGAACGGAGTCTTCGCGCAGGATGAGATCACCGACGCCTGGTATCGCGACAAGGGGATGGCGGACTTGCCGTACCCCCGCGTGGTTCCGGGACCCGACGCCGCCTACGACATCGACGAGACGCTGACGCTGTCGGAGATCGCGCCGATGATCGCCAAGCCGTTCTCCCCGGGAAACGCCTTCCCCGCCGAAGAGGTGGCGCGCGAACGGATCACGTTCGACAAGGCGATGATCGGATCCTGCACGAACGGCAGCTACGACGACCTCCTGTCGGCCGCGCTGGTCCTGCGGGCGGCGCGAGAGCTCGGGTTCCGGAAAGTGGCGCGGACGCTGACCGTCTTCCCCGGCTCGGGAGGCGTGGGCCGTCAGATCGAAATCCCGGATCCCCGCCTGGGAGGGGCGTCGGTCGCGGAGATCTTCCGCTCGGTGGGCGGCGAGATCCGGCAGTCCTGGTGCGGCCCGTGCTTCGGCCAGGGCCCCGATGCGTTGACGGCGGGCCAACGGGCCATCACGTCCTTCAATCGCAACTGGCAAAACCGGATGGGACTGGGGGGCGAGGGCTATCTGGCCAGCCCTTCCGTCGTCGCGGCGTCCGCACTCGTCGGATACATGGCCCCGCCGGGCGAGCTCGGCGTGCAATGGGAGGCCGAGCGCTTCGGGGTCTGAGCCGACCCGGCGGGCCGCAACGCGCGGACGATCTACGGACTCGGCGGCGACAGGCTCTCGCGCGACAGAACGGGGCAATACAGACCCTTGGCCTCGCGTTGCCACCAGTCTCCGGACCGGCGGCGCGCGGCGAAATCGGTGAAACGGTAGTCGTAGACGACGGCGCGCACGAAGCGCGGCGGGCCGTGCGGAAACGGATTGCGCGCGAGTAGCCCCAGGACTTCCGGCGAACCCTCCAGGAGCCTTCCGAGAAAACGGATCAGCCAGGGATTCTCCTCGTAGCTCCCCAGCGCGGCGAACCACATCTGCCAGTCCAGCCGCGGCTGGTGCGGCGCGACGAAGCGCGGCGCGCGCTTCGCGTCTCCGGGTTTCCACGCAAACGCGTACTCGCGCCACACCGTCCCGTCTTCGCTACCCTCCACGATGATCTCCGGCCGCGAAGTCGTCATGACCGCGAAGAGCCCATAGCCATTGGAACTGCGCAGCGGCGCCAGGAGGCGATAGAACGATATGAGCGGGCCGGGAATCCGGGCCGCGCCGCCGATCGAAGCCGCCAGCGGCACGGCGCAGGCCGCCAGAAGGATCGCCGCTGCGGGCGCCAGAATCCATCTCGGCCACCGGCCCTTCCCCTTCTCGCGGCGCGCGGCGTCGCGCCAGCGCGCCGGAAAGCTGTCGTCGTCGATCAAAAGCAGCGCCAGCGCGATCGCCAGCAGGTTGAAGAAAGCGTAGTTGCCCGTCGCCGCGATCAAGACCTCGAGTGTGATCGTCATGCCGCACGCGACCAGCCGCAGCCTCCGCGGCGCGAAGAACAGAAACGGCACGGCGAGCTCGACGGCGAAGAGGAAGACGCATGAGACAGTCTGAAACCAGGGCGGAGCTTGATGCAGGAACCAGGCGGTCCACGGCGGCAGCGGCTGGGTCGCGTAGTGATACCGGAGCCCCGTCAGGCTTCGCCACGCCGGGTCCCCGCTGGCCAACTTGACGACGCCCGAGCTGAACATGAGGCGGAAGAGCAGCCACCGCAGGAGAAAGAGCGGGCACCCTCCGGCGGCCAGTCCGCGGCGGATTCTCAGCCGGCGCGGCGAACAGAGGAAGACGGCGAGCAGCCCCGTCTCGAGCAGGAGCATGTCCCACTGGAATTCCAGGAACGTCTGTCCCGCCACCGCGAGCGAGAGGTAGAAGAGCCACGCCAGGCCCGCCGCGGCCGCGGGCAGAATGCCGGCGATCAGCAGCACCGAGGCCAGGACTCCGCCGGCGCAGAGCACGTCCAGGCACGCGTCGGTGGGCCACAGCCAGCAGAGCGTCGGCGCGAGCCAGTATCGCTCCGGACCGACGTGTCCCCGGACCCAGTCCAGGAACTCGCCCACGGGAAGAATCCCGTGCGCGCCCACCAGCCCGTGGACCTGGACCCACAAAGAGAGAAACGCGGCGAGATAAATCACGCCAAGCAGGCGGACGAACAGCGCGCTCGCCGCGAAGTACGTCGGCTTGAGCACGGAACGGCCCCACAGAACCCGCGTCGCTGCCGACGCCGCCGTACGGTGGTCCGCGATCGCGCGGTAGGCCACCTCCGCCACCGGTGCCGCGCCGGCGACGTGCTGGTAGATCCACAGGGGAGCCCCTCTTCCCGGCGTCAACGCCAGCACCCACGCCACGGCCTCGGCCGCCTGGAATACGCGTCCGTCGGGGAGAACCAACTGGACCGACTTCGCGAAGGCCGACGCCCGGATCTCGGGAAACCGGGGCCCGACGACCTGCGACGGCTCGTAGTCCACCGATTGGCCCGTTCGCTGCTTCCAGCGAGCGATCCACTTCCGGCAGAAGCCGCAATCGCCGTCGAAGATGACGAGCGGCCGCTCGGGTGGGCGAGCCACGCGCGCGTGGGCAGGCATCGACGAAGTCTATGCACACCTCGAAAAGCGGGCGACCTCTCGAGGGGACGTTCTTCCCGCTGCCCGGATTGTCGAGCCCTCTCGGATTCGCCCTAATGCCCGTGAATCAGTGGTTTTGGCTCCGAAAAAGGACTAGATTCGAGCCACAGCTCAGCCGGGAAATCGGGAACCAACCTTGCATAGAAGGGTTCCGAATGGAGGACGCAATGATTTCTTCTTGGAAACGCACTTTTCTGGCGCTCGGCGCGCTGGTTGCCGCCTTGCTGTGGGTCTCGGTCGCTTCCGCACAGACGGCGGACGAATACGGCGACGTGGCCGATGCCCCCCCATCCGACGTCGCGCAGACGGTCGCTCGCATTTCCCATCTTCAGGGAGACGTCTCCTATGCACGCGGCGACGATCCTGACAATTGGCAGAACGCGGATCTGAACATTCCGATGACGCTGGGCGACCGCGTCTACACGGGTCGCAAGAGCCGCACCGAGCTTCAAGTGCATGGAGGCGACGTGCTCTGGCTGGGGTCGCGCACCGATCTGGCGGCGCTGAACCTCACCGACGACACCAAGCAATTCGCCCTGAAGTCAGGCATCGCCTCCTTCGGGGTCCGGCAGCTGGACGAGAACGACGTCTGGGAAGTCGACACCCCCAATGCGGCCGTCACGTTCGAGCGCGAGGGCGACTACCGTGTCAGCGTCGACCAGGACGGCAATACGCGGGTCTCCGTGCAACGCGGCGCCGCGACCGTGGCGGCGGGCGGCGGACAGATCGCCCTGAACTCCGGAGAGGCCATCGCGATCGAGGGCATCGAGAATCCGCGCTATGACGTTCTTTCTGCAGACCGGCCGGACGCGTGGGATCGCTGGGTCGGTACCCGAACCAGCCGCTTCCACCGCAGCGCGTCGTACCGCTACGTCAGCGCCGACATCGTGGGCGTGGACGACTTGGACGAGTACGGCAGCTGGCAGAGCATTCCGGAATACGGGAACGTCTGGGCCCCGACGCGGGTCGAAGTCGGATGGGCTCCCTACCGCCAGGGTCACTGGACCTGGCAGGATCCCTGGGGATGGACCTGGATCTCGGTCGAGCCGTGGGGCTGGGCGCCATATCACTACGGGCGCTGGGTCAACGCGTCTTCGCGCTGGTTCTGGGTCCCGGTCGCGCCCGCGGTGCGGGTCGTCCCGTACGCGCCGGCTCTGGTCGCCTTCGTGGGCGGAGGTCCCAATTTCTCCGCGTCGATCGAGATCGGCGGCGGCGGATACGTCGGCTGGTTCCCGCTGGGCCCTCGGGATCCTATCGTTCCGTGGTGGGCGCCGCGGCGCGCGGCTACAGTGAACGTGACCAACGTGACCTACGTCAATCAGACCTACGTCACGGTCGTGAACCAGAATACGTTCGTCTCGGGCGGCGCCGTTGCGCGCAACGTGGTGACCGATCGAACGGTCGTGCGCCAGGTCGCGAGCTCCCAGGTCTACCGCGGAGCGGTCCCCGTCCTTCCCACGGCCGCGTCGATTCGGGTTTCCACCTCCCAAAGAGCTGCGCCCCGGCCTCCCGCCGTGGTCCAGACACGCTCGGTCGTGGCGCGCGTCGCGCCGCCTCCGGCACCTCCTCGCTTTCAGGACAAGCT
>JBDTXY010000235.1:0-4968 GCA_040005945.1 Acidobacteriota bacterium | reverse complement strand
CCGGTCGGGAAGCAAGTCCAGGTCTCCCGCGGAGACGCCGCCGCTGGTGATCAGCACGTCCTCTCCACGTCCCGCTTCCCGGAAGAGGCGCCGCACCGGCTCGTCCTCGTCGGCGATCGAGGGCGTCTCCGTCGCGGGCCAGCCATGGGAAGCACAAAGGGCCGAAAGCATGGGACCGTTGGAGTCGCGCAGCTGCCCCGGACCGGGAGTCTCCGAGGAAGGCACCAGCTCGTTGCCGGTGACGGCGATGGAGATCCTCGGCCGGCAGCGGACGGGGAGCGGCACGGCCCCGGCCAGCGCGGCCAGAGCGACCTCGGCCGGCGCGAGGCGCCGCCCGCGGGGAAGCAGGATCGTGCCCGCGGCCACGCTCTCGCCGCGGCGGCGCACGTGCTCGCCGCGCCGTGGTATCGCGGACGGGACGACGGTCCCGTTCTCGCGGCGCACCTGCTCGACCGGCAGCACGGCCTCGGTGTCCAGCGGGAGAGGGGCGCCCGTCATGACCCGCACCGCTTCTCCCGGCCGGAGCGCGGCACCCGCCGAGTCCCCCGCCGCGACCAATCCCGGACGCTCCGTGAGCGTGACGCCGGGCGTGCCCACGTCGTCCATGCGCACGGCATAGCCGTCCATCGCCGAGGTGTCAAACGGAGGCCAGTCGACGTCGGACACGACCTCGCGCGAGAGCACGCGGCCGACGGCATCCCGCAGCGGGATGCTCTCTTCCGGCAGCGGCGCGCAGGCCCGTCCGAGGATCTCGAGCGCTTCGGAAACCGTGATCACCAGCTCATTCTACGGTTGGGGTGAAACTGCTACGATTCGCCGCGCATGCCGATCTACGAATACGTCTGCGAGAAGTGCGGCAAGAAGACGGAAGTCATCCAAAGCTTCAAGCATGCGCCCCCCAAGGGCTGCCCGCATTGCGGCGGCAAGCTCAAGAAGGCCTTCTCCGCGCCGGCGATCCAGTTCAAGGGCAGCGGTTTCTACATCACCGACTATGCCGGAAAGCGGAGCGAGGGCGGTAAGAAGGATTCCGGCGAGAAGGGGGACGGCGGGGAGAAGGCCGAGAAGGCGGAGAAGTCCGAAGCCTCGGAGAAGTCCGACAAGCCGGCCAAGACCGAGAAGGCGGAGAAGTCGGACAAGGCGGACAAGTCGGAGAAGTCGGACAAGGGCGAAAAGAAAAAGGACAAGAAGAGCAAGGACTGACCGCGCGGAGCGCGGGATCCCTTCCAGTCCGAGTGCCGCCACGAAAGGGGTCCCTCGTCGCCGCCGCTCCTCGGGATGACAGGAAGGCGGCGCGCCTCGCCGCACCTCCCTCCCTCTGTCATCCCGAGCGCAGCGAGGGACCCCTTTCCAGTCCGGGCGCCGCTACGAAAGGGGTCCCTCGTCGCTCCGTTTCTCGGGATGACGGGCATTTCGCCGAGGGTGTGCCCTGTCCGCAGGCCCATGAGCCGTCATCCCGAGCGCAGCGAGGGATCCCGCGCTCGAACCGCCCCCGCGCGCTCAGTCGAGCCGCAGCCCCTTCAAGTACTTCTTGAACGGCCCGCCCAGGTCCTCGCGCTTCAAGGCGAATTCGACGGTCGCCTTCAGGAATCCCAGCTTGTCGCCGGCGTCATAGCGCTGGCCCTCGAAGAGGTAGCCGTCGATCGGCCGCCGCGAGAGCAGGGTCTTCAGCGCGCTGGTGAGCTGGATCTCTCCGCCGACGTCCGAGGCCGTCTCCTCCAGGATCTGGAAGATCTCGGGCGGCAGCAGGTACCGTCCGATGATGGCCAGGTTGGACGGGGCCTTCTCGGGCTTGGGCTTTTCCACCATGTCGGAGATCTGGACGACGCGATCCTCGACTTTCTCGCCGGCCACGATGCCGTATTGGTGGGTCTCGGAACGCGGGACCTCCTGCAGCGCGATGACCGGATTCCCGCGCCTCTCGAAGACCCGCATCATCTGCCCGATGCAGGGCTCCTCGGCATCCACGATGTCGTCGCCCAGCATGACGGCGAAGGGCTGCTGCCCGACCAGATCCCGCGCCTGGAGCACGGCGTGACCCAGACCCAGCGCCTGTTTCTGGCGGACGTAGGAGACCGGAATCAGGTCCGAGACCTCGCGGACTAACTCCAGCAGGTCGTTCTTGCCCCGATCCTCCAGCATCCGCTCCAGCTCGAAGGACGTGTCGAAATGGTCCTCGATGGCGTTCTTGCCGCGTCCCGTGACGATGACGATCCGCTCGATCCCGGCGTCTCGCGCTTCCTCCACCACGTATTGCACCAACGGCCGGTCCACCAGCGGCAGCATCTCCTTGGGCTGGGCCTTGGTGGCCGGAAGGAAGCGGGTGCCCAGACCCGCAGCGGGGAAGACGGCGACGCGCACTTTGGCCATCGCCGCAAGTGTAGCCGACGGAGCCTTTACCGACCCCGTACAATAGGAGCTTCCGAATGACGATCCCCCGACGCTTCGCGTGCCTCCTCGCCCTGGCGCTGCTCGCTGCTGCGCCGGTGTTCGCCGCGTCCTGGTGGCGTCTGCCGGTCTGGGGCGCGGAGGTGCGCGCGTTCGCCGTGGATCCCTTCGAGCCCGGAGCGGTGTACTGCGGGACCTCGCGCGGAAACTTCTACCGCTCCGCCGACGCCGGCGCGACCTGGGAGGCGTTGCGTCCGGGTCCCGCCTTTCCGGGCTTCTACGTAACCTCGCTGCTGGCCGACCCGGCCGTGCGCGGGCGGCTGTGGGCATCCCTGGCCGGAGAGCTCGGCGGGGGACTCGTGGTGCGCAGCGACGACCGCGGGGCCAACTGGACCGTGCTCGCCAAATCCAACCGCGCGGTGACCACGCGCGCCCTCGCCTTAGCGCCGGGAGAGCCGCGCATGCTCGCGGTGGCCGGCGACGACGGCGTGCGCCTCTCCACCGACGGCGGCAAGACCTGGGTCCGGACCGGAGAAGGCGTCCCCGGGCTCTGGCAGGTGGAGTCGCTCGCCTTCGACCCGGCGGACCGCCGCATCCTCTACGCCGGCACCTGGCGCCAGGCGTTTCGGACGCGGGACGGCGGCGCGTCGTGGAGCCGGATCGCCGAGGGAATGGTTCTGGACGCGACGGTCTACGCGTGGGATTTCGATGCGGCCGATTCCCGGGACATCTGGGTCTCCACGTGCGGCTGGGTGTATCGCTCGCACGACGGGGGCGACCGCTGGACCCGGTATCAAACAGGATTCACGAATCGCCGCTCGCACAGCGTGCGGCGCGATCCGAACCATCCGGGAGTGGTCTACGCCGCGACGGTCGGGGGCCTGCATCGGTCCTCCGACGGCGGCGCGACGTGGAATCGCATTTCGCGCGAGTCGCTGGTGGTGACCGCCCTGGAGATCGACCACCGCTCCGGGCGGCTGTACGTGGGGACCGAAGGGGAGGGAGTCTTCTACTCGGACGACGGTGGCATGACGCTCGAGCCGGGCTCCCAGGGACTGCCCGAGAGCCGCGTTTCCGAAGTCGCGGCCGACCCCAACGACCCCGAGAGAGTGTTTTTCTTTCGCGCCTTCGCGGGCGATGAGAGCGGCGTATGGGAGGCCAAGGGCCGGCAGGTCCGCAAGGTCTCGGTGGATCCGCTGCCGGCCTCCGCTTCCCTGGCCGCCTTCCGCGACCCGGGTGGAAAGACGGTGCTGCTCGTCGCGGCGTTTTCCGGCGTGCGCGTGTCTCGCGACGGCGGCGTGCACTGGTCCCCCGCCCCGGAGTCCGTGCGCGGAAATCCGATCGTGCTCTACGGCGACGCGTTCGGGGAGCCCGTGCTCGTGACCAGCGAAGGCGTCTTTCGCACTCTGGATGGAACGCGGTTTGCTCCGGTCCCCGGCGGCTTGCGCCGGGCCGAGTCGGTTCAACTGCTGGCCGACGGCGGCGGCAACCCGCTGCTCGAGATCCGCGGCGCGGACGGCCTGGCCACGTGGGACGGCCAGAATTGGTCGGGCCGCAAGAAGGCGACGCTGGGTGGCGGGATCTTCATGCAGGGCGCGGCGCAGAAACCGATGGGCGACTGGACCAATCTCCAGGACGTGGACGGCACGCTGTTCTGGCAGAAGGGACGCAGCCGGCGCGCCTTCACGAGTCCCCGGCCGGCGCTGACTCTGGCCTCCGCCGCCCAGGTCTCCGGCGGGCGGGTCTACGTCGGGACGATGGGGGACGGGCTCTTCGTGTTCGAGCCGTAGAGGGCTCGCCCGCTCACGCGACCGGTGGCGTCATCGGGGCAAGCTCTCGAATTTGAGCTTCGACCCCACCTGGATCGTTTCCTTCTTCGCCATTCCCCCCGCGATCTCAAGAACCGAGCGCGCGGGAACGTCCGGGCCGTAGTTGGGGCAGGGGTCTGCCTTGCAAGGGGGGGTATCGGCGGAGATGAACAGGACGGTTCCGCCCTCGTCCATCCAGATCATGTCCAGCGGGATCATCGTGTTCTTCATCCAGAAGTGATGGGGCGCGTTCTCGGGGAAGAGAAACAGCATCCCGGTCCGCTCGGGCAGACTTTCGCGGAACATCAGCCCCGTCGCCTGATCGTCGGGCGTGAGCGCCAGCTCCAGCGAGTACGCGGCGCCCGAGGGCATTTGGACGCGCGGTCCCGTGGATGAGGCGGCGGGCGTCCGCGAAGCGGCCGGCTGGGGCGCCGCGCCGCAGGCGACCACGGCGCTGGCGGCCGCGATGGCCGCAGCGCCTCGCAGCGTCACGCCGGCGAGCCCTTGGCTTGGGTGGTGTCTTCCTCTTCGGCCTCGTACATCTCTTCTTTGTGAACGAGGTTGTATTTCTTGGCGTAGTACCGGAAGGACCGGAAGGACATGTGCAACAGCTCCGCGGCCTTGGTCTGGACGCCTCCGCAGCGGTCCAGCGCCTCGCGCATGAGCCGCTTGCCCACGGTCTCCAGGTAGGCCTCCAGGTTGATCCCTTCCTCGGGCAGGCTCTCGAAGTCGGGCACACGCGTCCGAACGCCCAGGACGATGGCCTCCGGGAGGC
>JBDTXY010000234.1:0-4970 GCA_040005945.1 Acidobacteriota bacterium | reverse complement strand
CACCGACCCCGTTGTGTTGGTTGGTGGAGCGGCTTGCGCGCGACCCGGCTCCTGGGCTCGCGCGGTCTGTTCACCCTCCAGGTCTCTCACCACCAGGACCGCAACAGCCTGACGGCGGCCGAGGAGGTTCGCACAATCGACCTCAGGTGTTCGGCCGGATCGCCGGAGAAACCCTGCACGCCGCCGTTTTCCCCCAACTCCGTGACCGGCGGCTTTGGAATCATCGATGGCCCGCTCGACCACAACTCTTCCCACCGAGACCAGTTTCGTGGGGATGTCACGCTCTACTCGCGGAGTCACGAGCTCAAGGCCGGCGGCGACTACGGATACGGCAGCGGCGAAGCGACTTACTCGGCTTCCGGAGGACAGGAAGTCACGATCTTCAACGAACGCGGCCGGACTTACTATCAGCACGACTTCGTCGCTGTGAGCCCAACGGACCTGACGCCGGTCGAAGGGGTTAATCTTCGGGCGAAAGTCAAGAGCTATGGCGCGTATCTGCAGGACTCCTGGAAGCCCGGCGCGGGTCTGACGGTCAATCTAGGGTTGCGATGGGACGCGGAGCACCTCATCGACTTTGACGGCCGCACGGTCCTTGCGCTCAACAATGAGTGGCAACCGCGTCTCGGCGTGATCTGGGATCCCTGGAACGACGGTCGGACGAAGGTCTACGCCTTCGCCGGGCGCTTCTACTACACGCTTCCAACCTTTGGGACTTCCTTCGCATTCGCCAACTTCACGGTCGTCTATACGTACAACTTTGACCCGGTCGGCACTGCTCAAGATCCGGATCCAACCCTGCCGTTCACGAATCCCTGGGCCACTGGTGGGAGCGACAACGTGGACCGGAACATCCAGGGGATGCATCAGGATGAGTACACGATCGGCGCGGAACGGACGCTCGATCCAACGCTCTCTGTGGCCGTCAAAGCTACGTACCGGAGCCTGGCCGACGCCATCGAGGACCGCTGTGACCTCAATTACAACAGCCCCGAGACCGACTACAGCGGATGCGCGATCATCAACCCTGGCTCGAGTGAACGGTTCGCCCGCGGCGATGCCCCGGTGTGCGACGGCCTTTCCGAAGATGCCATTCACAACGATCCCTGCACCCCTACAGGCCCCGCGTCGCCGCCGGCGCGGCGGGTGTACCGAGAGGAATCGAGGTGCTCGCCCGAAAGTCTCTGGGCGACAAGCTCTGGCTCTAGGCGAGCTATGTCTTCTCGTCGTTGCGCGGCAACTACGACGGCGCGGTCAATCAGGGATTTCAGAATACGAGCCCCGGTCTCAATCAGGATTTCGACCTTCCGCCCTTGTGGCACAACGCCTACGGGCGGCTGTACCTGGACCGGCCGCACCGCTTCCGGCTGGACGGATACTGGGTCACGCCACTCAGGCTTTCCGTGGGGCTCTCGGCGTATGTCGAATCGGGCTCGCCCCTGGATCGATTGGGCTATCTCGGCCCTTTCGGCGGCGCGGGAGTCTATCTCGATCCGCGAGGCTCCGACGGCCGCCTGCCGACGCAGTGGGACGCAAACCTGACGCTCGGCTATCCAATCGTCGTCGGCCCGGCCACGGTCACGCTCCAGGGCTCCGTCTACAATCTTTTCAACAACCAGATCGCGACGACGCGGGACAATTCCTGGACGATCTATCGGCCGGACGGCTATCCCGCCTCGATCTACGATCCGAACCAGGCAAAAGACAACGAGGAGTACGGCAAGTTCACCAGCCGCCAGACGCCGCGGTTCTTCCGCGCCGCGATACGGATCTCGTTCTAGGGTCGGCGATTATTTTCATCGCGCCCGGAGATCAGCGGGGGCCTCTGTCCCGAAACCCTTGCCCACCACCTACGGCAGGGCCGGCGACGCGGTGAGGTCCTGAGAGACGTTGTCGGCGATGATGCCGTAGGCGGCTATGGGGGATGTTCCGGCATCGATCGCCAGCGTGAGCGGCTCGCCTGGCGGAAAAACGACGGACGGAAAGAGCGCACTGAGGTTGCGCTGTGCGAAGCCGTACGGAAAGAGCGCCACCGTCGTGTCCCCCAGAATCTCTCCGCTCGGGCGCCTCAGAGTCAGGATCACGCTGACGGCATCCGGGTTCGGATTGAAAAGACCGATGTTGGAACGAAAGGTATCGTCCTGACGCAGGCCGAGGATCGAGGCGTGCGCAGAGAAGCCGTCCGGCGGAATTGGGTTGACCTGCTCTCCCACGGTGCCCGCAGTCGTCGGGGGCGTGCTGTAAACCCGCTCGGAGACGACGACCGGATCGGAGGACTCAATCTTCAGAGAACCATAGGTTTCTGAAAGCCCGAAGAGGCTTCCCAGGGCGTCCGTGAGGAGTCGCGTCTCGCGCGGGCCGAGAACGACCGAGGCGGTCTTCGCTCCATTCGTGTTGTCTCTCTCCCGCTCGAAAAACGTCAAGGTGACGTTGTTGGAAGACTCCGAGACATTGAAGAGAGTGAACTCGCATGCAAACAGGGTGCCGCCTACCCCCGTGATCCTGGCCATAGCCGGCAGATAGAAGACAGTCGAGGGAAGAGCCGATGCATAGTAGCTGAAGTCGCCTGAGCGGTTGTCGACCAACGTGCCGTAAGCGAAGGGCGTAGTGGATCCCGAGGCGGCCTGGAACTCGGCTGTCAGGCCCGAGTCCGCGACCGACGGGAAGAGCGTATGGACGCTGACTTGTTATTGCCCGGCTGGTGGGAGCGTCACGGGGGCGCTCGTGCCGAGGACCGTGCCATCCGGGCCGTGCAGCGCGGCTGAGAAGGTCTGGTCCGCGTCGCTTGTGTTGACGGCACCCAGTGCTGCGCGATAGTCGTCGTTCTCTTTTAGACCCGTGACGAAGCGCGACGCGCTCGTCGGGGCAGCCGTGTGGAAGCCTGGTATGGCTGTTCCGAAAATGCGACTGCCCAACTGGCCGAAAGTGCGGGACGTCATCCGCAGGAGAGGCCGCGGATTGCCGGTCGAGTCCAGGCGCAGATCACCGAAAAGGTTGGTGACGCTGAATTGACTCGCGACGACATCGGGCAGAAAGCGTGTCTCGAGAGGCGAGAGGGTCAGAGAGATTTGGCTCGCGGTTCCACCTGTGACTGGGAAGAAGAAAAGGTCGGCCGTGACCGGAACCGCGTTCGGGTTCTCGATCTCGATGTCGCTGACGAACAGGACGCCGCCGGCACCGGTGACGTGACCCGCTACGGGCAGTGTTGCGGACTGCGTTGTCAACGTCGCCACTAGGACGGCTTTCGTGAGCGAATTCGAACCGTGCGAATTCGTGGCCGTCAGCGTGACGCTGTAGGTATCCGCGGCTCCGTAGGCGTGCGTTGAGTTCTGCGAGGTTGAGTCCGTCCGATCGCCGAAGTCCCAAGACCAAGTGGTGGGCTCTCCCGTCGAGAGATCCGTAAATGTCACCGTCTGTCCGACGAGCGGACTGGACGGAGCAAAGGAGAAGTTCGCCGAAGGGACACCAGGGCCTGTGACGGAGAGGGTCTGGGACGCAGAGGCCGAGCCGACGAGATTGGTGGCGGTCAGCATTACAGCGTAGGTCTTGGCAGCCGCATAGACGTGTGCTGGATTCTTGTTCGTGGAAGTTGCTCCGTCGCCGAAGTTCCACAACCAGGCCGTCGGAGCCGGAGTTCCCGTCGATCGGTCCGTGAAGATCACCGGCTGGCCGATGGCGGGGCTGGAAGGGGTGAAGGTGAAGCTGGTCGAGGGCGCCTCACCCGCGAGGACCACGACGCTCTTTGTGGCAGAGCCGGATCCGACCGAGTTTGTCGCGGTGAGCCTTACGGCGTAAGTCTTGGCGGTCGCGTAGACGTGTGTCGGGTTCTCGGTCCTGGAAGTTGCTCCATCGCCGAAGTCCCACGACCAGGTCGTCGGAGCCGGCGTCCCCGTTGATCGGTCCATGAATGTCACCGTCTGGCCGGCGACGGGGCTGGAAGGCGCGAACGTGAAGCCCGCGGAAGGAGCCCTAGCCGCGAGAATCACTACGCGTTTCGTGGACGAGCCCGAGCCATACGAGTTGTGAGTGCTCAGCGTGACGTTGTAGCCGCCTGACGCGGAGTAGGCGTGCTTCGGACTCCTGACTGTCGACGTTCCCCCGTCGCCAAAAGTCCAGGACCAGGAGCTGGCGCAAGACGATGTGTCCGTGAAGGTCACTGTCTGGCCCGCGACCGGTTCTGAAGGAGAGAAAGTAAAGCTGGCGGTTGGGGAGTGTTTGCAGCATCCGAAGAGCGGCGCAACACCGGCGATCGCGACGGCGAGCGTGCCTATCCAGACAGGGCGAGGGCGCTGGCGGGAAAAGCTGACTGCCGATCGTCTGGCTTGGACCATCTCCTGCCTCCCTTCGATGGTGCGTTCAGACCCCTGCAAGATACTCAGTCTGTGAATTCCGGTAAGCCGAGTCTCCAGCTTCGGTTCCGGAATTGCTCCGGATTTGTTCGGGCTGGCGATGCGTGATTACCGGCACAGAAAGAGACGACCCGGCTATTCGCTCCCAGCGGCCAACGCGCTGTACTTGGCGGCATAGAATCTCCGAACAGTCAGCTGATGACGATCCGACCCGGTACCCGTCTCGGTCCCTACGAGGTGATCTCACCCCTCGGCGCGGGCGGCATGGGGGAGGTGTACCGGGCGCGGGACACGCGGCTCTCGCGCGAGGTGGCGATCAAGGTTCTGCCGGCGGATTTCTCGTCGGACCCCGAGCGCCTCAAGCGCTTCGAGCGGGAGGCGCGCGCGGCCTCCTCTTTGAGTCATCCCAACATCGTGACGATCTACGAGGTCGCCCGGATCGACTCGACTTCGTTCATCGCTATGGAGCTCGTCGGGGGCAAGACACTGCGCGAGCGGATGGCCGGAGGGCCAGTGCCGCTGCGCAAGCTTCTCGGCCTCGCTGCGCAAATTGCGGATGGCCTGGCTCGGGCTCACGCCTCGGGGATCGTCCATCGGGACTTGAAGCCCGAGAACGTCATG
>JBDTXY010000233.1:0-4986 GCA_040005945.1 Acidobacteriota bacterium | reverse complement strand
ACCGCGAGCAGCGCCTCGCCCAGCCAGGAGAACGTCTCGCCGATGATGAAGTCGATCCCCTCCTCGACCTGAACCGCCAACTGCTCGTCGAAGGTCTTGCGCACGCGATCGTAGCTGGAGGGGCTGCCGTGCTCGTACATCCAGGTCAGCGACAGGTTCCCGGCGACGAGGCACTTGTCCTGCGCGACCTCCCTGGCAATGCGCACGGCGGCGCGATTCAACTCCTCCAGCCGGTTCTCCAGCCCGACGGTCGCCAGCTTGTCCCGGCTCGCGTAGAAGGTCAGCGCCTGGAGGACGTCGGCGCCCGCTTCGCGAAATTCCACGTGCAGGTCGCGCAGGGCCTCGGGCCGCGTCAACGCGACTTCGGGCGTGAAGGGACCGGCGCGGACCCAGCCGCGCTTCTCCAGCTCCAGCAGGTACCCGCCATCTCCCAAGACCGGACCTTCGGCCAGGAGCTCCAGGATTCCCTTTTTCTTGGTCAAGTTTGATCCTCTCGTTTCTGGATGACGTCTCGAGACTTCACGTGTAAGCCGTCGGCTCTTCGTCCCCGTACTCCCAGGGCGCTTTGATCGAAATGCCTCGCGCGAAGCGATCCGGCGCAAAGTCGCGGATGTCCACCGAGCTCGCCCGCCCGTCCAGAAGCAGCTCCGACACGACCAGCCCGACCGCCGGCGAGATCTTGAAGCCCATGCCCGAGAAGCCCGCCACCAGGAACAGGCCGGAGGTCCCCGGGACCTCGCCGATCAGCGGGCGCCAGTCGGGGCTCAAGTCATAGACGCCCGTGACCACGCGCCAGATCCCGGCCTCGGCTAAGGCCGGCACGCGGCCGGTGACGCGCTCGACCAAGCTCGCGAGCGATTCGGTCGAGGCCGACTGCGGAAAGTGGTCGGGATCCGCGCCGCGTTGTCCCCAAAAATCGCCCACCAGCGTCAAGCCTCCGACCTCGGAACGGAAGTAGGTCGTCGTGATCCCATCGATGCACGCCGGAGCCGGCTCCTGGAGACCCGGCGGGTTCTTCAGGATGGCCACCTGGTGGTACTCGCCCTCGACCGGAACATCGAAACCGACCCCCGCAAAGAGGGGGCGACTCCAGGGTCCCGTCGCCGCGACGACGACGGGCGCCGCGACGTCGCCGCGGTCCGTCGCCACTCCCGCGACGTGTCCGCGGGCGACACGGAATCCGGTCACGCGCGTCTGCGACCGGTAGACCACGCCCATCTCGCGCGCCCGCTCCAGGAAGTCGTTGGCGACGCCGGCGCCGTCGCCGTACCCGGAGCCCGGCTCCCAGGCGGCCAGCGGCACGTCGTCGACGTTCCAGTCGGGAACGATCTCGGCCAGCTCCTGCCGTGTCACGACCCGCGCGTCCACGCCGTGCTCACGCTGCATCGCGACGTTCTTCTGGAGCTTGTCGAGCTCGTTCTCCGGCACGATGCGCACGAACCCCGTCTGGCGAAAGTTGCCGTCGCGGCCGACGTAGTCCTTCCAACGGCGGAAGATCGAGAGGCTTGCCGCCGCGAGGTCGACCTCGGGCGGGAAGCTGTAGTGCATCCTCACCAGGGCGGACGAGCGGCCGCTGCCGCCGCCGGCCACGTCGCCCTTGTCCACGACCAGAATGCGGCCGGCCTGGCGCCGCGCCAGATGAAACGCGATCGAGGCGCCCATCACGCCGGCTCCCAGGATCACGACGTCGGCGGTCGGCTCCAGGGATCCGCTCACGCCGCCATCCGTTTCCAGTCCTTGATCACCTGGCGCGCGGCGTTGTGTCCCGGCGCACCCGTGACGCCTCCGCCCGGATGCGCGCCCGCGCCGCAGAGGTAGAGGCCCGTCACGGGAGTGCGATATCGGGCGAAGCCCGAGACCGGCCGCAGGAAGAACAGCTGCTCGAGGGAGAGATCTCCGTGGAAGATGTTTCCCTCGGTCAAGCCGTAGACGCGCTCCAGATCCAGCGGCGTGAGGATCTGGCTGGCAATCACCGAGCCCGGCACGTTGGGAGCGTACTCGCCGATCTTCCGGATGACGCGCTGGCCCAGGAGCGCGCGCTTCTGGTCCCACGTGCCCTCGCGCAGGCGGTACGGCACGTACTGGACGAAGCACGTCATGATGTGCCGGCCGGCCGGGGCCAGGGAATCGTCGACGTTGGACGCGACGACGCAATCGACCCAGAGCTCCTCCGGGATCTCCCCGAGCTTGGACGCGTCGTAGCAGCGCTCCGCGAACTCCAGCGACGGGACCAGCGTGAAGAGGGCGCGTTGCGACGCCGTGAACTCGCGCGGCATCCCGTGAACCCGCGGCTCCTCGGAGAGGACCAGGTTGACCTTGGCGCAGGGCCCGTCCATCTTGATCCCTCGCACGGCGCTGCGGAACTCCTCGGAGAGCGCGGTCTCCTCGACCAAGCCCAGGAACGTGCGCTTGGGATCGGCGTTGGAGACCACGACCCGCGCATCGATGCGTGTTCCGTCCTCCAGCGTGACGCCGCGCGCCCTCCCGTCCCGGACCTCGATGCGGGACACGGGCGCGCCCGTCCAGATCAGGGCGCCGAACTGCCGGGCCGCCGAGGCCATCGCCTGCGTGATCGCCCCCATGCCGCCGATGACGTGCCCGTAGAAGCCCTGAAGCCCGTGCTCGCCGCCCGACAGCAGATGAAAAAGTAGCCCCAGCGCGCTTCCGGGCGAATAGGGTCCGCCGTGCTTGCCGTAGACGTTGTTGGCCAGAAAAAGCGTCTTGACCTTCTCCGACTCGTAGTTGCGGTCCAGAAAATCGCCCAGGCTCCCCGTCAGGAAGGAGACCATGCGCCCGATCTCGGCCCCCGAGATGCCGCGAAAGCGCCGGCCCACGCGCAGCGCCTCGATCAAACCGGCCAGCCCTCGGTTGTGGACGTCCGGCGGAGGCTCCAGAAAGAACGGCTGGAGGTAGCGGGCCAGCTTCTTGAGCTCGTCGTCGACGCGCACGAAGGTGCGGGCGTCGGCGGCCGACAGCTTCGCGATCTCTTGAGCGGTTCGGTCGCGATCCGTCCACCAGGGG
The DNA here is from genome assembly GCA_040005945.1 of Acidobacteriota bacterium. Taxonomy (GTDB): domain Bacteria; phylum Acidobacteriota; class Thermoanaerobaculia; order UBA5066; family Gp7-AA6; genus DAHUXD01. The sequence goes on along the minus strand of JBDTXY010000233.1, from coordinate 1,965 downwards.
ACCACCGTCCCGTCCGGAAAGGGCACCAGGAGCGCGGGGTCGCAGGGGACCATGCGCAAGCCGTGCTCCGCCAGAGCCAGATCGCGAATGACCTCGGGCCGCAGCATGCTCGCGATGTAGGAGGTGGTCGACGCGCGGCAGCCGGGGGCGATTTCCTCGGTCACGCACGCTCCCCCCACGATCTCGCGCCGCTCGAGCACGAGTGTCGAAAGGCCCGCGCGGGCCAGGTACGCCGCCGCGGTCAGGCCGTTGTGTCCCGCGCCGACCACGACCACGTCGAAGACCTGGCCGGAGACGCTCTGACTTTGAGTCATGGGAGCAGGTTCAAACCACTGAAAAATAGCACGGGTTGAATTTTGGGCCGCCGCTTTATAGGATGACCTCAAGTCATGAAGAACATTGAGTTCCGCCCGAGCGCGCCGCAGCCGGGCCTGCTGACGGGCCCCCGCTCGGAGGCCAAGCGCGCGCGCATCCTGGAAACGGCCATGCGCCACTTCGCCGAGCGCGGCTACCACGCGGCGCGCATCGAGGACATCGCGACGGAGCTTTCGATCGCCAAGGGATCGGTGTTCCAGCACTTCGGGACCAAGGAGGGACTCTTTCTGGTGGCGTACCAGAAGGCGGTGTCCTCGTTCTCCGCCTATCTGGACGCGCCGAGCGCGGTGCTCTCCCGGGGCTTCTTCCAGACCCTTCGTTACTGGCTGGAACGGACCGACCGGCTCCTTCGCGAGAACTGGGTGCCCTACCGCGTGGCGCTGCTGGGCAACTACGGCACCGAGCTACGTCTCCGGCTCGAGATCAACCGCTTCCTCCGCGAGCGCGACCCCTACGGCACGACCGCGTTCGTGCGCATGGGAATCGAGAGGGGCGAGGTGCGGCCCGACATCGACGAGGAGATGATCGTCTCGCTCCTGGATTGGACCGTCGAGCGTTTCCAGGACGCGCTGTTGACCGACGAGCTGGACCCGGGCCTCTTCTCGCGCCAGGGAAAGAGCCCCGAGAAGACCGCCGCGAGGATCGATCAGTTTCTGGAGCTGCTCAAGGGAGCTGTCGGCGTGCCGGAGCAGCGCGCCCGCGCCGGCGCGAAGAAGTCCAAGAGTCCGGAGAAAGCGCAATGACCACCGCCACGACCGATTTCGTTTTCGAGCCCGAGCTGGCGTCCGCGCAAACGATCCCGTCGACCTGGTACCGCGACCCGCGCGTGTTGGAGGTCGAAGAGGACCGCATCTTCGGGCGGACGTGGCAGCTGGTGGGGCACACCGAACAGGTTCGGCTTCCGGGCGACTACTTCACCTGCACGGTCGCGCGGGAGCCGCTGGTGATCACGCGCGCGGAGGATGGGGCGATTCACGCCTTCTCCAACGTGTGCCGGCATCGCGCCGGGCCGGTGGCGCGGGGAGCGGGCCATCGCAAGTCGTTGATGTGCGGCTACCACGGCTGGACCTATAGCCTGGACGGCAAGCTGTTGACCACTCCGGAGTGGGACGGCGTGAAGTGCTTCGAGAAATCGCAGCAGTCGCTGCCGGCCGTGCGGGTGGAGACCTGGGGCCCGTTTCTCTTCGTCTGTCTGGACCCCTCGATTCCCTCCCTGGCCGAGGTCCTGGGCTCGATCCCCCAGGAGACCGGGCATCTCCCGCTCGAACACATGACGCTGTTCAAGAAGATCGACTACGAAGTCGCCTGCAATTGGAAGACGTACGTCGACAACTACCTCGAGGGGTACCACATCCCCATCGTGCACCCGGAGCTCTTCGGCGAGTTGGACTACCGCGCGTACAAGGTCGAGACCGCCGCCTACCACTCCAAGCAGCACGCGCCGATCCGCTCCCGATCCGAGGACTCGCTCTACCGGCGCAACCTCCCTCCCGGGGCCGCGGCCGAGGCGCTCTACTACTGGGTGTTTCCCAACTTGATGCTCAACCTCTACCCCGACAACCTGCAGACCAACATCATCCTGCCGCTGTC
>JBDTXY010000232.1:0-4987 GCA_040005945.1 Acidobacteriota bacterium | reverse complement strand
GGAGACTCCAAACGCGCGGCCGCCCTTTTCGAGGAGGCTCGGCAGGCCTCCGCGGCGGCCGGAGACCGCGGCGGCATCGCCCGCGCGCTGCAGCGCGTCGGCGTCCTGAACTATCGCCAGGGGAACCTCAAGGAGGCCCGAACGTTCGTCGAACAGTCCCTGGCCATTTTCCGCGAAAGCGGCGACGAAGGGGGCCAGGCCGCGGCGCTCAACAACCTGGCCAACATCGAAGGCGATGCCGGGGCGATCGACGAATCGCTGCGCACCCACGAGCGCGTTCTGGAGCTGCAGCGCCGGCTGGGCAACCAGCGCGGCGTGGCCGGGTCGCTGGGAAACATCGCCAGCATTTTCCAGTACCAGGGAGACATGGCGGGTTCGCTGCGCAAGCACGAGGAGTCGCTGGCCATTCTTCGCGAGTTGGGGGACAAGAGCGCGATTGCCGTCGAGGTCAACAACATGGGCCGGGTCCTCGCCTCGCAGGGCAATCTTCCCGGCGCTCAGAAAATGTTCGAAGAGGCGTTGGCCATCAAGAAGGAGATCGGCAATCGCGGCTCCATGTCCTTCACCCTGCGGGATCTGGGCGAGCTCCGCGCGGCCCAGGGAGACCTCGCGGGCGGGCGCCAATTCCTCGAAGAATCGATCTCCATCCGCGAGGAGCTCGGACAGGCCGTTCGCGCCGCGGAGACGCGGATCTCTCTCGCGGCCCTGGCCAACGAGGAGGGCAAGGGCGCGGAAGCCGAGGCGCTGGCGCGCCGCGCGCTCGACGTGCTCGTCAAGGAAGGCCTTCGCGACGAACACGCGTTCGCCCTGGCCGCGCTCGCGGATGCGCTGGCCGCGCAGGGCAAGCTGGACGAAGCGCGGAAAACGATCGCGACCGCCAAGACCGTCTCGGCCAAGAGCGACGCGGCGTACGTCCGCTTCGCGGTCCGCCTGGTCGCCGGAAGGGTGGCTTTCGCGGCCGGCCGCTTCCCGGAGACGAGCCGAGAGCTGCGCGACGCGCTGCAGGAGGCCCGCCGCGGAGGACTGTACGGCGAGGCGCTCGAGGCCCGGCTGGCGCTGGCCCAGAACGACCTGCGCTCCGGCAAGGCCGCGGCCGCTCGCCAGGCGCTGGAGGGAATCGAGACCGATGCCCGCGCGAAAGGATTTCTGGGGATCGCGGAGAAGGCCTCCCGCGCACGAGCATGAGCGCGAGACGGGAGTGGTGTCGCGAGCGCGCCGACGAAATGGCAGCTCTTCTGACCTCGCTGGTCGCGATCGAGTCGCATTCGATCGATTCCTCCGGCGTGCTCCCGAGCGCAGCGAGGGACTCCTCTCTACGCTTCCCGTGCCTTGAAAGGGGTCACTCGTCGCGACGCTCCTGGGGATGACAGAACGAGCACCCGTCCGTTCGGACACCCGCCCGATCACCGACTGACACAACGGGCAATCGCGCCCTGGCCCTGCGGACGGCTAACGTTTCGCGGGAATTCGGGCGACAATGAACGATTCCCGAGAACGATCTCCAAGAAACCCGGAGGTATCCGAATGCGTCTGGGCCCGAGGCTCCTGATCTGTCTGACTGTCCTGCTCGCGGGATCGCGAGCGGCCGCGGCGGCCGTTGTCTACGTCAACGCCAGCGCGACCGGCGCCAACGACGGCAGCAGCTGGGCCAATGCCTTCACGACGATCGGGCCCGCGCTGACGCTGGCCGGATCCGGCGACGAGATCTGGGTGGCCGCGGCGACCTACAAACCCACGACAACCACAGACCGGACTTTGAGCTTCGCGCTCGAGAACGGCGTCGGCGTGTACGGCGGATTCAACGGGACCGAGGCCACGCGCTCCCAGCGCGACCCGGTGGCCAACGTCACGATCCTTTCGGGCGACATCGGCGCGCCCTCGGTCTCCAACGACAACAGCTACCACGTCGTCACGGCGGACGCGACCGTCACCGCCACGGGCATCCTGGACGGCTTCACGATCACGAGCGGCCAGGCAGACGGCGTCAACCCCAACGATGAGGGCGGCGGCATGCGCGACAACGGCGGCGCACCGACGCTGAGCAATCTGATCTTCTCCGGCAACTTTGCCCTCGCGAAGGGCGGCGGGCTCCGGATTTTGAACGGCGCCCCGACATTGCTCGACAGCTCCTTCCTTTCGAATTCCGTGGCGTCATCGGGCGCCGGCGGTGGCCTCTTCATGGGCTCCGGAAGCAACGTCTACGCGCAGAACTGTATTTTCCGCTCCAATACCGTCTCCGGCGCTTCGGTCGGGGGCGCCGGAATGGACGTCGGAGGAACGATCACTCTGGTCAACTGCGTGATCGCGCAAAACAACCCGTCGGGAGCGCACTTTTCCGGAGACAACCACACCATCAAAGACTGCACGATCACGAACAACACCGCCTACGGCGTGGCCTTCTTCATCGGCAACAACAACACGATTCACAACTCCATCATCTGGGGCAACGGAGTGGACCAGATCTTCAAGGACGGCAGCTCCAGCGCCACCGCGAGCTATTGCGACATCCAGGGCGGCTATGCGGGCGCCAACCTCGACGCCGATCCGTTGTTTCTGGCCGCGCCCTCGGACTTGCGGCTGGGTCCCGGATCTCCCGCGGTCGATTCCGGCAACGACACTCTGGTGCCCGGCGGCCTGATCGTGGACCTCGCCGGTCTCCCTCGGTTCTTCGACGATCCGAACGTCACCGATACCGGCATCGGACCTCCGGGGACGGCCATCGTCGACATGGGCGCGTACGAGCGCGTCCCGTTGACGATCTCGGACCCGGGAGACTTGACGGTCTGTTCGGGCAACTCCGCGGCGTTCACGGTCACGGCCTCCGGACAGGCGCCGCTCACCTACCAATGGAGGAAGAACGGCGCAGATTTGGCCGACGGCGCAACGATCTCCGGAACGCATACGCCGTCATTGACGATCAACCCCACGGTCTCCGGCGACGCCGGCACCTACGACGTCCTCGTGACCGATGGCTTCACCCAGAGCCTCGCCTCGACCCCGGCGACGCTGGTCGTCAACGACACGCCGATCGCCATGGCCTCCGGCACCGCCGCGATCTGTTCCGGCAGCTCGACTCCCCTGTCGGGCTCCGGCGGCGTCGGCTGCTCCTGGTCGCCCGGCGCGGGACTCGACGAACCCGGAAGCTGCAGCCCCAACGCCACGCCGAACATGACCACGGTCTATACGCTGGCCGTCACCGCCGCCACCGGCTGCTCCTCCACGAACAATCCCACCGTCACCGTCACCGTCACGGCGACGCCGGAGCAGCCCGTCATCACGGCGCCGCTGTCGCTGCCGGTCGGCGCGTCGGGCGCCTCGGCCAGCGTGGCGAGTCACCCGAGCTCGACCTACAACTGGACGTTGACCGGAGGCACGATCACCGGAGGGCAGACCACGCGCCAGATCATCTTCGACGCCGGGGGGCCCGGCACGACGATGCTCTGCACGGTCGTCGAGTCGACCAACGGCTGCCTCTCGCCGCTGGCGTCCAAGAAGATCCAGGTGGATTTTCTGGACGTCCCCCCTTCCAACACTTACCACGACTTCGTCAACACGGTCGCGCGCAACGAGATCACCGTGGGATGCGGCAACGGGAACTACTGCGGCGGCACGGACATCAAGCGCTCCCAGATGGCGGTCTTCCTGCTCAAGAGCAAGTTCGGATCGACCCACATCCCGCCCCCCGCGACGGGCACCGTCTTCGGCGACGTTGGCGCGGGCGACTTTGCCGCGGCCTGGATCGAGGAGCTCGCGGCGCTGGGGATCTCGACGGGATGCGGCGGCGGCAACTACTGTCCCGACGCGCCGGTTCGCCGCGACGAGATGGCCGTGTTTCTGCTCAAGACATCGTTGGGCTCGGGCTACGTTCCTCCCCCGGCCAGCGGCACGATCTTCTCCGACGTTCCCCTGGGGGTCTTCGCCGTGGACTGGATCGAGGATCTCTACAACCGCGGCGTCACCGGCGGCTGCAACGTGAACCCGCTGCGCTATTGCCCGGCCAATTCCAACACCCGCGAGCAGATGGCCGTGTTCGTGACCAAGACGTTCGGGTTGCAATAGCGGACACGCGCGCCCCCGGCGACAACCCGTTCGAGCTTCCCGTCGTCAATTCAAGAGGGAGGCGGGAATGAACGTGCGGGCAACGCTCTGGCGAGGATTCGCGTGCCTTTTGCCGCTGATCGGCGCGGCGCAGCTTAGCGGCCAGCCGTCCTTCGTCGCGACGCCGCTGACAGAATTGGGCCTCTCCCAGAACTATCTCGGGTTCTCGGGAGGCCTCTATGCCGACGGCAGCAACACGATGCCCGCTGACCACGCCGCCGCGGGGCAGGCCCGCGCCGCGCAGATCCGGCCTCTCGACGCAAGCGGAGCTCCCAGTCCGGACGGGAAGATCGTCCTGATCTCCGTCGGCATGTCGCACACGACCCAGGAGTTTTGCGCTCCGAATCCTCAGCCTTGCAATCCCTGGAGCTTCATCGGCCAGGCCGCGGCGGATTCCTCCGTCAACCACACGAGTCTTCTTATCGTAAACGGCGCGCAGGGAGGAAAGCCGGCGGAGAACTGGCTCTTGCCGACCGATCCTACCTATGACTACGTTCGAGACGTCGATCTGACACCCGCCGGCGCGACCGAGGCGCAGGTGCAGATCGTGTGGCTCAAGCAGGCCGATCCGGGGCCGACGCAAAGTCTGCCCTCCGCGTCGTCCGACGCTTACACGCTCGAGACCTACGAGGCCGACATCCTTCGCGCGATCCGGGTCCGATACCCGAACGTCCGGCTGGTCTTCGTTTCCAATCGGAGCTACGCCGGCTACGCGAATACGACGTTGAATCCCGAACCCTACGCCTACGAATCGGGATTCGCCGTCAAGTGGCTGATCCAGGCCCAGATCGACCAGATGGCCAACGGCGGCGCCATCGTGGACCCTCGCGCGGGCGATCTGAACTACAACACGGTCGCGCCCTGGATCGCCTGGGCGCCCTACCTCTGG
>JBDTXY010000231.1:0-5008 GCA_040005945.1 Acidobacteriota bacterium | reverse complement strand
GACGCGATCCGCGGCAAGCTCACCTCCCTGCCGGGCCTCGAGGTCATCGCGCGCGGCAGCTCGACGCCCTACAAGAAGACAACCAAGACCCCGCAGGAGATCGCCAAGGAGCTCGACGCGCACTACCTCCTGACCGCGACCGTGCGCTGGCAGAAGGGCGCGGGAACCAGCCGCGTGCAGGTCACCCCGGAGCTCGTCGAGATCCGCGAGTCCGGGGCCCCCGCCTCTAAGTGGCAGGAGCCCTTCGACGCGGCGCTGACCGACGTCTTCCAAGTGCAATCCGACATCGCAACCCGTGTCGCCAAGGAGCTCGGCGTCGCACTGGGGGCGAGCGAGGCGAAGGGCCTCGCGGAGAAGCCGACCCAGAACCTCCCGGCGTACGAGGCGTTCCTGCGCGGCGAGGCGGCGACGTCCAGCCTCTCCGTGAGCGATCCGCCCACGCTGCGCCGCGGGCTCGCACTCTACGAACAAGCGGTCGCGCTCGACCCGAACTTCGCCGAGGCGTGGGCGAAGGTGTCGATCGCCAACTCGTTGCTCTACACCAATAGTGTTCCCACCCCTGTTCTGTCCCAGAACGCGCGGCAGGCCGCCGAGAAGGCCATCGCCCTCGCGCCGAACAAGGCGCAGGGTTACGCGGCTCTCGGAGCGTTCCGGCGTCTGATTCTCCTGGACTTTTCGGGCGCCCTGGAGCTCTATGCCAAGGCGCTGGCGCTCTCGCCGTCGGACGCGGTGGGTCTTCGGGGAATGGGCCACTCCGAGTCGAATCTGGGCCACTGGGATCGCGCCATCGAAATGTTCCGCCAGGCTGCCCGGGTGGATCCGCGCAGCGCGGGCAACCTGACCGCCCTCGCCACTGCGCTCCTCCGGACCCGCCATGCGGTCGAGGCGCGCCAGGTCTTCGACCGGGCTCTCGCCCTGACGCCCGCCTCGCTCATCATGATCCAGGGCCGGGTGATGACGTACCTTTCCGAGGGAGACCTGGCGGGCGCGCGCGCGTCGCTCCAGGCATCGGCGTCGCATGTCGAGCCCGTCGCCCTGATCTCCCAAATGGCGAACTACAACGACCTCGGCTGGGTACTCGACGAATCCCAGCGGGATCTCCTGCTGCGCCTGACCCCGAGCGCCTTCGACGACGACCGCGGCTCCTGGGGCCTCAGCCTCGCCCAGGCCGACGCACTCAAGAGAGACGCCGCCGACCTGCGGCTGCACGCCGGCGAAGCGGCTAAGGCCTTCGAGGATCAGCTCCGCACTGCGCCCGAAGATGCCGGCCTTCACTCCCTCTTCGGCGTGACGCTCGCCTACCTCGGCCGGAAGGACGAGGCGATCCGCGAGGGCCAGCGCGCGACCTTGCTCCTCCCGCTCTCCAAGGACGCAGTCAATGGCGCGTACTACCAGCACCAGCTCGCGAGGATCTATATTCTGACCGGGGAGCTGGAAAAGGCTCTCGGGCAGCTCGAGCCGCTGCTGAACGCGCCCTACTACCTCACGCCAGGCTGGCTCAAGATCGACCCCAACTTCGACCCGCTGCGCGGGAACCCGCGGTTCGAGAGGCTGATCAAGGGCTGAAAGAGGTCACCCCCGCTCGTCTATTCGTCGAGCTACTTCTTGAAGGACATCCTGGTCAGCCGTCCCGCCTTCGCATCCGCGATGCCCCGCTTGACAGCCGCGAGCGCTTCCTTGTTTTCCCACAGCCATCGCTCCTCGCTTGGGATCTCCATGAAAGGCTCGAGCACGATCTTTCCGTCTCTCTGACGGCGAGCCCGATCGCTGCTGACCCCCTCGGCGAGCTTCCCGAGGGTGATTCGGCCCTTGGCATCCGGGCGCAGGCGATACGAGCTCTTGGCGTTCGAGTCTTCGCTCATGAACGTCCGCCCCCGCCACCTCCCGCGGCATCGCGCCCGCGAGCAGGAGAACGGCGCCGCAGAACATCAGCGTGTCCGCCATGTAGTTGATCCCGATGAGGCTGGCGCGGTCCGCGACGGCCATCGGCGCGTAGACGACCAGCACGATGAAGAGCACGGTCAGTCCCAGCCACGTCGCCGCGGCGCGCGTCTTCCTGCCGATGAGCAGCAGCGCCCCCGCCACCAAGGACACCGCCGCCGCGAGGTACGTCCAGATGGCGTGTCCGGGGACCCACTCCGGGGTCAGCCGGTCCAGCGGAATGCAGGGAACGTAGTTCCCGTGCCGGAACTGCTCGAGACCGTAGAACAGAACGGGAATCGCGATGAAGTAGCGCGCGATGGTCGCAAGGATGTGCGTACCGCGCTCGCGCCGCCCCGCGGTGAGGCTCGCCGCCAGCGCGAGAGCGCCGCCGCTGAAGGCCAGTTGCCGCAGCATGAGCGCGGCCGAAAACCGATTGCCCGGATCCCTTGACCAGCCCGGGGCGTCCATCAGAACCACGAAGAGGAAGAACGTCACGCCCAGCAAGGCCGCCGCGAGACGCGCCTGAACTCCCGTCACCAGGCTCAGCGCAGCCGCAATGAAGCAAACGCCGACGAAGTACGCCCAGAAGGCATGCCACGGAATCCATGACGGGATGAGCGACGCGACGCCTTTCGCCACCGTGAAGTGTTCGGTGCCGAAGGCCGCGAGCGGCGCCGCGTAGAAGACCGGACCGAGCAGGATCAGCCTCCCGAGTCCCCGCGCCTTTTGCCAGTCGCCGCGAAGGAAGATCGTTACGAGCCCGATTGCGAGAACGAGCCCGAAAGCGACGTACGCCCAGATCACCACGACGATTCCTTTCCGCCCCGCTCTGAACTGTGGGAGCTGTGCTCGGGCAGAACAACGGAGGAAATGGTCGCGCTAGTCCCGAAATGCGCCGGTACCGCGCGGGGCGCACTTGGCGTCGACAACGGAAGATTGAATGGGCCGGACGAGAATTTGAATAATCCAGGCTGGCGTATTGCGAATCTGCCTACCTCAGCCCCTCCGCGATGTAGAGATCCGACAGGGTGTGGGAGTAGCCGAAGAGGATGGTCTTGCCGTCCGCGGAGATCTCGGAGGGGCCCAGGCTGGTGATGCCGGTCGGGTCGCCCGGCATGAACTCCTTCCAGACTTCCCGGCGGCCGGTCGCGAGGTCCAGGCGGTAGACGCGCGCGGGGAACTTGTCCTTCGAGCTGGCAAGGAAGAGCGCGCGGCCATCCGCGGTCCATCGCAGCGGCTGGTCGGTCTGCTCGAGGCCGCGAATCGGCTCCGGCGAGCCGCCGCCGGTCCCGCCGCCGGCGCCGGCTCCTTCAAGGGGAACGAGCGCGAATTCCCGCGTGGGCGTCTGTGTCAGCAGGAGCTTGCCGTCCGGCGAGACGAGCCAGCCGGTGACTCCCTCCGGCGTGACGGGTCGGGCGGCGCCGCCCTCGAGGTCCTGCACGAAGACGCGCGTGGGCTTCCCCGCTTCGTGGCCGTTGAACGCGATGCGTTTGCCGTCGGGAAGGAATGCCGCGAAGCTGACGGCCGCGGCTCGGTCGATCGAGTCCTTCGGGAAGGTCTTCGGCTGCCCGGCGCCGGTCGGCAGCATCACCAGTGTCGCGGGAGTCGTCCGGATCTGGCCGGTCAGCACCCATTTCCCGTCGGGAGAAACCGCCACGGTGTTGCCCTCGCCCAGCCGCACCGGCGGGGAGCCGTCGAGCCTGCGCAGATAGACGGAGTACCCCGCGCCGCCGGACTCCCCCTCCTCGCTGAAGACGACCTGCTTCCCGTCGTCGAACAGACGCGGGAAGTTCGACCATTCGAGAGCCGAGAGGTCCCGCTCCTTAGTCTCGCCCGCGATCAGGCCGTAGAACCCGACCCGCGCATTGCTCTGGTCCATGAGAACGCGCCCGTCGCGGGAGATGTCGTGGAGCACCGTTCCCGCGGGCGTCGTGAGCACGGTGCGCAGGTGTCCGGCGGTCGTCACCGCGTAGAGAGAGCGGGCGCTGCCCGCGCGGCTCGCCGTGAACCAGATCTCCTGGCCCGACGGGGACCACGCCAGGCCGTGCTCGCTTTCCCAGCCATCGGACAGCGTTTTCTTCTTCCCGGAGAGATCCAGGACCGCGACGGAACCCCGATCGTCGCCGAAGACCGCGTGGTCCAGGAACGCGATGGCGTCTCCCTTCGGAGAGAGCCGCGGGCAGCTGATATAGCCGGTCGTCTCATACAGGACCTTCCCGGCCGGATACTCGAGGCGGTAGCGCCACTGCGGCGCGCGCACGACGGCCTGGCTCGTTCCGTCCGGGGACCACTCGGCGCTTGCGACGTCCTCGAGGATCGGCCGCGACGCGCTGCCCGACAGAGGCGCCTGCGAGAGCGTGCCGACGGCGGCGTACCCGATCGAGAGACGCATCGCGCTCAGGACGAGCATCTCGCCCGTGCGCGAGATCGCTTCGATCCTTCCCTCGAGAAGCGCCAGCCGCAGCGATTCCGGGTTCTCCACGCGCGTCGAGTAGAGCTCGGGCTTCGGGGCGCCGTCCCACGACGCCGAATAGATGATCGTGTTTCCGTCGGGCCCGAAGCGCGCGCTCTGGATCGGTCCGCGGCGGAACGTGAGCCGGTGAAAGGTGGGATTGGACGCGGGACCGGCTTTCCAGATCAGCCGGCCGGCAAGGAGCCCGATCGCGAGTGCGGCGAGGGCGGCCGCGGCCGCCAGGCGCGAGGGACGGCGGATCTGGAGCCGGGCCGTCGAGTTGGAGGGCTCGAGGCGCGACGGCGTCGAGAGACCCGACAGCGTCTCGAGGGCGAACGCCACGTCGTGCGCGGAGTGGAAACGCTGTTCGGGGTTCTTCTCGAGGCAGTGGCGAACGATCCGTTCGAGGCCGGGCGAGATGTTCTGGTTCGTGACGGAGAGATCCGGCGGGTCTTCTCTCAGGATCGCCGACATCGTGTCCGCGGCCGAGTCTCCGTGGAAGGCCCTCTTGCCGGAGAGCATCTCGTACAGGATCGCGCCAAAGGAGAAGATGTCCGAGCGCGCGTCGGCGCTCTTGCCGCGCACCTGCTCGGGAGCCATGTAGCCCAGCGTTCCCATGACGACGCCGGGCTC
>JBDTXY010000230.1:0-5038 GCA_040005945.1 Acidobacteriota bacterium | reverse complement strand
AATCCCGAGCTTGCCAACGAGATCGAGCGCAAGCTCCGCCATGCCCTGGGGCTCGTCGGCGGCACCGAGGCCGTGGCGATGCCGGCCGCGGCGGCTCCGGATCTGGCGGAGCCCGCGAAGGAGAAGGTCCGGCGTCCGGGCGCCGCTCCTTCGCCCTGACCGTCTCTTCCGGTATTTCCAGCCCGCGGGAAGATCTTCGGTGATACTCGGGTTCCCGATGCTGATGCGACGGTCATGCAGCGCCCGCTATCTCGCGGGCGCTTTTCTTTTGGCGATGGGCGCGGCCACGGTCGCGGGCGCGGAGCAGTTGCGCCTGGCCGCGGAACGCCCGGACGGCGCCTGCCCGGCCGATTCCAAGGTTCTCGGCATCGCGCGCCTGGGGGCCCCGCTGCCGCCGGGGTCCGACCCTTCGCGGTGCGTCTTCCTCGCGTCCCTGGCCGGGCTGTCGGATGGCGAGATGGACGCCGCGGTGGGGCTGCTGGCGCCGATTCGTTCCGCGGCCGGGCTGATGCTCTCGCTGCCCCCGGCCTCCGACATGGAGCGCACCGGGTACGCCGTCAAGCGGCTGGCCTCGATTTTCCACTCCGGCTCCCCGGACGGACGCGTCGCGCTCTACGTCGATCGGCCGCTCTCCGCCGACGCCGCGGAGGAGCTGGCGCCCTATCTGGAGGCGCTCGTGGTCCGCGCGGGTCACGCGGCGGCCCCCGATTCCGCGCAGCGCACCTGGGCGATCGCTCCGCTGACGACGACCGGATCCGCCGCCGATGCCGTCGTGCGGACCGTTTCGGAGCTGCCGCGGGCGACCCTGGCCGTCGTGCTCGCGGACACGCGGCCGCTCTCCGCCGGAGATCTCGACGGCCTTGCCCGCCTGGAGCGATACCTGACCGCGGACGCCTCGCCCGATCCGACCCGCACTCCGGTCACGCACAAGGACGGGTCCCGCGGCGACGCGCTGCGATTCTTCGACGCCAAGTCTTTCGCGCCGACCCTGCTGCTGGCCGAGGATCCCTCGGGCGAGGCGCGCGTCGAGCTGTCGGGCGGGCCGTACGATCGGGCCTCGGTGGAGAACCTGGCCAGCGGCGCGCGCCGGGACTTCGAGCTCAAGGGCGCGCCCGTCCTGACGCTCGACCTTTCGAAGGGCCCCCTGGCCGTCGTTCTGAAGCCCCGGGCGCGCCCGGGAGGAGACAACAAAGCCGCGGTCGAAGTCGGAGCGATCCGCGGCCTGACCGCCGACGAGATCATCGCGCACGAGCGGGCCTGGGACGCCGGACAGCGCGAAAAGGTCGAGGCCTACACGGCGGTGCTGGATACCTCCCTGCGCTTCCGGGTGGCCGAGTTCCAGACCTCGCTCGACTTGACGATTCGGGGCCCGCTCTTCGCGCCGCGCGGCAAGCCGCCGGATTGGGCCTTTCAGGAATTCTTCTTGAACGGGGTCAAGTGGAAGGGGCGGACGATCCCGAAGCTCCCGATCCTCCAGCCCGAAAAGGTCACGACGCTTCCGCTCGACATCCGGCTCTCCGAGGAATACGAGTACACGCTGGCCGGAGAGACGAGCGCGGACGGCCGCGCCGCGTACCGGATCGACTTCCGTCCGCGCGAGGCCGGCGGAGACAAGCCTCTCTACCGCGGCACGGTCTGGATCGATCAGGAGACGTTCGCGCTCTTGCGGCGCGCGTCGATCCAGCTCAACCTCAAGGGCGACACGCTCTCCAACGTCCAGACCGAGTATTACCGCGCCGTTGCTTCCCGGCCCGACGTCATCCTGCCGCTGGAGATCCGCGGGGAGCAGGTCTTCTCGACGGTCGGGCGCGTCACCGCGATCGAACGCCGGCTCCTGATGACGGACGTCCAGATCAATCCCTCCGACTTCCAGGCGCGGCTCCAGGAGGCGTATTCATCCAAGCTGCAGATGGTCCGCGACACCGACGAGGGTCTCCGCTACCTGGTTCCGGAACCCTCCGACCCCACCCGCCGGGTGGTGGAGAAGAGCATCACGCGCCACAGCCTCTTCGGCCTGGCCGGGGCCTTCTACCAGCGCTCCAGCGACTACCCGCTGCCGTTGCTGGGTCTCCAGTATTTCGACTTCGACCTCTTCGGCAAGGAGAAGCAACTCTCGGTCTTCTTCGCCGGCGTACTGCTGTTCGCCAACTACACGGACCCATCGTTCCTGGGCACGCGCACGGATCTGGGAGTGGATCTCTTCGGCCAGGCCATCCCCTTTTCCGAGCAGGACTACCGCGGCGGCGACGAGGTCGTCTCCGAGCGCATCAAACACTTGACCGAGTTCGGCCAGGTGAACCTGGGCATTCCGATCGGGCCGTACTTGAAGACCTCGCTCGGTGTCTTCACCCAGTGGGACAACTTTCAGAGAGACCCCGACACCGGACCCGCCTTCGTCACGCCCGTGGACACGCTGACCAACGGCGCAGAGCTGCGGCTGTCCTGGAATCAGGATGGATACAACCTCGTCGCCAAGGGAAGCTATTCGGCTCGCGCGAAGTGGGAGCCCTGGGGCGACCCCGAGACCTCCGGCTTCGACCCGGATCAGAAGACCTACTGGAAGTACTCCGCGGTCCTGAGCAAGGGCTTCTACTTCTCCCACTACCGCAAGCTCGGCGTGTCCGTGTCCTACCTGGACGGCCGGCGCCTGGACCGCTTCTCGCAATGGGACTTCGGCCCGTTCGGCTCCTCGAAGCTGGCCGGCTTTCCGAGCGGAAGCGTTCGCGCCGACCGCGCGGTCCTGGCCAACCTCTCCTACGGCCTCAACATCGAGAACATCGTGCGCTTCGAGGTCTCCTACGACCAGGCGCTGATCACGCAGACGCTGTCGGGGTACGACCATACCTACTTCTCGGGCGCCGGCCTCGAGACCTCGTTCAACGGGCCGTGGGACAACACCCGCATCCGCGCCGAGGTGGGGTATCCCGTCGTCGCGCACGGGGTCAAGGGTCTGACTCTCAATCTCAATTTCTTGAAGTTGTTCTAGTCCTCCCGCCTCCCGCCTCCCGCCCGATCGGCTATATTCCCCCTTCCATGCCTGAGCCCATCCCGATGCCTTCGGCGGTCACGCCCCTGCGCCGCGCGCTGATCTCGGTTCACGACAAGGCCGGAGTCGCCGAGCTGGGGCGCGCCCTGGCCGAGCGGGGCGTCGCGATCGTCTCGACCGGCGGCACGGCGGCGGCGCTGAAGGAGGCGGGTGTCGCGGTCACGCTGGTTGAAGAGGCCACCGGGTTTCCCGCGATCCTCGGCGGCCGGGTCAAGACGCTGCACCCCAAGATCTTCGGCGGCGTGCTGGCCGACGAGTCGCGCGAGGATCACGCGGAAGATCTCGCGCGCGCTTCCATCGCGACCTTCGACCTGGTGGTCGTCAACCTCTATCCGTTTCAGAAGACCGCCGCCGCCGGAAAGAGCCATGCCGAGGTCACCGAGATGATCGACATCGGCGGCCCCGCCCTGATCCGCGCCGCCGCCAAGAACCATGCCCGCGTCGCGGTGATCGTGGATCCGGTGGACTACGAAAAGCTCCTCGAGGAGATCCGTTTGACCGGAGGGACGCGACTGTCCACCCGCGAGCGGCTGGCCGCGCGCGCCTTCTCGCGGACCGCGGCCTACGACGCCGCGATCGCGCTCTACTTCGCGGATCGCGGCAAGGACGAGGGCGGGCCTTTCCCCGACAACCTGGTCTTCGCGTTCGACCGGGTCGGCGCCCTGCGCTACGGCGAGAATCCCCACCAACGGGCGGCGTTCTATCGGTTCCCTTCCGCGCCCCCCGACGCGCTGGTGCGATTCCAGATGCTCCAGGGGAAAGAGCTCTCGTTCAACAACCTGCTCGACCTGGACTCCGCGGTCATGCTGGCGCGCGACTTCGACGGGCCGGCCGCGGTCATCGTCAAGCACAACAACCCGTGCGGCGCGGGCATCGGCGACACGATCTCGGAAGCCTTCGGACGCGCCTTCGCGTGCGATCCGTTGGCGGCGTTCGGCGGGATCATCGCGATCCGCGGCAAAGTCGACGGCGCGCTGGCCTCGCTGGTCCTCCAGCACTTCGTCGAGGCTGTCGCGGCAGACGATTTCACCGAAGAGGCGCTCTCCTTCTTCGCCAAGAAGCCGAACATCCGGCTGCTGCGAATCCCGGTCTCCCGCCGCTCCGTTCCGGGCCTGGACTGGAAGCGGATCGAGGGCGGACTGCTCCTGCAGGACGCGGATGCCGAGCCCGGGCCGTCGTCCTCGTGGAAGCTGGTCTCGCAACGCAAGCCTACGGCCGTCGAGCGCGCGGCGTGCGAGCTCGCATGGAAAGTGGTCCGCCGCGTCAAGTCCAACGCGATCGTGCTGGCCAACGCCCGGCAGACGATCGGCATCGGCGCGGGCCAGATGAGCCGCGTGGACGCCTGCCGGCTGGCCGCGACCAAGCCCGTGCTGCCGATCGTCAACTGCGGCGCGGCGTCCGATGCGTTCTTTCCCTTCAAAGACGGGGTGGAGATCCTGGGGGGCGCCGGCGTAACCGCCATCGTGGCTCCGGGCGGCTCGATCCGAGATCAGGAGATCACCGCCGCGGCCGACGAGCGCAACATCGCGTTCTGGATCGCGCCCCGGCGGCATTTCCGGCACTGACATGAAGCGTAGGGCGCTCCGTTTCCTGGGCATTGCATTTCTGTGGGCCTTCGCCACTCAGGCGCAGACGCCGTCGATCCCCGCCGATGCGGCGGCGTTGCTCGCGAAGGCGGCGGCGAGCTTTCGGGATGGCTCGGCCTACGCCGCGAAGTTCACGCAGATTTATACCCCGTCGGGATTCGCGACCTCGCGCCGCGAGTCGGGACAGGTCTGGATCCAGGCGCCGCAGCGGCTCCGCTTCGAGTACGCGGCCCCGGAAAAGAAAGTCTTCACCTACGACTCGGGCGAGGGCCGGTTCTTCTCGCCCGAAGACAAGCAGCTGACGATCCGAAAGCTCACGGCCGAGGAGATCGCCCGCCTCCCGATCGTCTTCCTCGCCAGGCCCGACGAGCTGACGAAGCGCTACGAGATCCAGCTCGACGCATCC
>JBDTXY010000229.1:0-5039 GCA_040005945.1 Acidobacteriota bacterium | reverse complement strand
CCTACCAGCGGCCCGTCAACATGGTGTTCCAGCACTACGCCCTTTTTCCGCACCTGACCGTCGCCGACAACGTCGCCTTCGGCTTGCGCTACAAGGGCGTCGACCGGGACCAGGAGGAGAGGTCGGTCGGCGACGCCCTCGCCCTCGTGCAGCTCTCGGGCTTCGAAAAGCGCCGCCCTCACCAGCTTTCGGGGGGGCAGCGGCAGCGCGTGGCGCTGGCGCGCGCCCTGGCCCTGAAGCCGGAGGTGCTCCTGCTGGATGAGCCCCTGGGGGCCCTGGACCAGAAGCTGCGCAAGGAGGTTCAGGTCCAGTTGAAGCGCCTGCAGCGCTCGCTCGGCATCACGTTCATCTTCGTCACCCACGACCAGGAAGAGGCGCTGACGATGAGCGACCGGATCGCCGTCATGAACAAGGGCCGCGTCGAGCAGATGGACGAGGCCGCCCACGTCTTCGAGCGGCCCGAGACCGAGTTCGTGGCGAACTTCATGGGAGCGTCCAACTTCTTCGCGGCCAGGGTGCATGCGATCGCCGACGGGAGCCTGCGCCTGACGCTGGCGGCCGGGGGAGAAGTGCGGCTGCCAGTCAACGGCACGCGCTATCGCGCCGAGGAGCCGCTGCGGTTCGTGGTGCGCCCCGAGAAGCTGGATCTGCGAGGCCGGGACCTGTCCGCGCACGGGGTGCCGTCGATCCCGGTGACCATCGAGGAGCGCGTCTATCAGGGCGTCAGCACGGTCTGGATCGTGCGCGACGCGGCGGATGAGCGATTCGTGGTGTACGAGCAGAACGAGAAGCCGTTCGAGGAGGCGTCGCGTTTTGCGGTCGGAGGGCGGGCCTTCCTGTGCTGGAATCCCAACCACGCGGTCGTGATCCGTGCGCCGGGGGCCCAGGCATGAAGGGGAGCGGCGAGCCGCGGAGCGACCGGGCGGCGTACCCGCTGGTCCTGCCGACGTGGCTCACGCTCGGCGTCTTCTTCCTCCTGCCGCTGGCGATCCTCTTCGTCATCAGCTTCGCGCAGCGCGGCACCTACGGGGCGTTGAAGCCCATCGAGGACCTGGGGAAGTACCTCGCCTCGGGCAAGTTCCTGGCCAACTTCGCGCGCACCCTGCATCCGATCTACCTGCAGATCTTCTGGCGTTCGATCTGGATGGCGGTCGTCACCACGGCGCTCTGCCTGGCGATCTCGTATCCCGTGGCCTACTACATCGCGGTCACGGCGCCGCCGCGGCGCCGCAACTTTCTGCTCGGCCTGGCCGTGATCCCGTTCTGGACCAGCTTTCTCATCCGGACGTACGCGTGGATGTTCCTGCTGCGCACGGAGGGCCTCATCAACCAGGTCCTGCTGAACATGGGGTGGATCTCGCACCCCCTGGAGCTGCTCTACAACAATTTCTCGGTGCTCATCGGCCTGGTCTACGGCGAGATCCCGTTCATGATCCTCCCGCTCTACGCGTCGCTCGAGAAGCTGGATCTCTCGCTGCTGGAGGCGTCGGCGGATCTGGGCGCGCCCAAGGCGTCCACGTTCCGGCGCGTGACGGTGCCGATGACCATGCCCGGTATCGTCGCCGGGATCATCCTGGTGTTCGTACCGAGCCTCGGGCAGTTCATCGTGTCCGACTTACTCGGCGGCGCGCGGACGATCCTGGCGGGCAACCTGATCCAGAACCAGTTCGCCGTCGCCCGCAATAAGCCCTTCGGCTCGGCCGTCGCGTTCGAGCTGACGGCCGCGGTCTTGCTGCTGCTCTTCGTCTACGCCCGCTACACGAAGAAGACGGGTCAGGACGTGCTCCTGTGAAGGGACGGGGCGGGCTCCTGCGCGCGCACACCTGGCTGGTGTACCTCTTCTTGTACGCGCCGATCGCGATCCTGGTCCTGTTCTCGTTCAACAAGACCAGCCAGACCGCCGTTTGGCAGGGCTTCACCCTGGAGTGGTACCGCAGTCTGGCGGGCAACGCGCTGATCCTGACGGCCGTGCGCAACAGCCTGGTCGTCGGCGCGCTCGCAACGGTGATTGCGACCCTCTTCGGCACGCCCGTGGCCCTGGCCCTGGGGCGCTACGAATTCCGCGGCAAGGGCGTCACGCGCAACCTGCTCTACCTTCCAATCATCATCCCCGAGATCGTCGTGGGGGCGGCGCTGGTGACCTTCTTCGGCGTCGTCGGGCTGCGCCTGTCCCTGACGACGGTGGTCATCGCGCACGTGGTCTTCAGCGTCTCCTACGTGACCATCGTGGTGCGCGCGCGCCTGTCGGGGTTCGATCGCTCGCTCGAAGAGGCATCCCTGGATCTGGGCGCCCGCCCCTTCGCCACGTTCTGGCGGGTCACGCTGCCGCTGATCATGCCGGGAATCGTGTCGGGGGCGCTGCTGGTCTTCACGGTTTCCATCGACGACTACGTGATCACGTCGTTCGTGGCGGGAGTCGGCGCGACGACGCTCCCGCTCCAGATCTACTCGATGCTCAAGGTCGGCGTGACCCCGGAGGTCAACGCCGTCTCGACGCTCCTCTTGTTGCTGACGATCGTCTTGATCACCGTGGCGCAGCGGCTCCAGCAGCCGCCGCCGGAGGGGGTGAGGGACTGATGCGGAACAGGCGCTGGGCGGCGGCGCTGGTCGCGCTGGCGGTCCTGGCGGCGGCGGCGGGCTGCGGCGGCGAGAAGGAGAAAGCGTCGGAGGTCGCCGCGGCCGCCCACGAGAAGAAGTTGAACCTCTACATCTGGTCGTCCTACCTGCCCCAGGACGTTCTGGACGACTTCACGAAGCAGACGGGCATCGCCGTGCACTACGACCTCTACGACTCCAACGAGCCGGTCTTGGAGAAGCTGCAATCGGGGGTCGCCGACTACGACCTCGTCGTGCCGTCGGACTACATGGTGCGCATCCTGATCCACCTGAACCTGGTCGAGCCGCTCATCCGGGAGCGCCTCCAGGGCCTCGACAACCTCGACCCGCGCTTCCTGAACAAGGGCTTCGACCCGGCCAACCGCTACTCGCTGCCCTACGTTTGGGGAACCACGGGGTTCGGGTACAGCACCGACCGGGTCAAGGGGAGAGTCGACAGCTGGGCGCCGCTCTTCGATCCGGCCAACAAGGGGCAGATCCTGATGCTCGACGACATGCGGGAGTGCTTCTCGGCGGCGCTGAAGTTCCTCGGAGAGTCGATCAACACGCGGGATCCCGCGATCCTGAAACGCGCCGCCGACCTGCTCAAGAAGCAGAAGCCGCTGGTGAAGACCTACAACAGCAGCGACTTCGAGAACATCCTGGCGTCGGGGGACGTCACCTACGCGCACGGCTACAACGGCCAGATCGCAAAGGTCATCGCGGGCAACCCCGGTCGTTTCGCGTACGTCGTGCCCAAGGAGGGAGCGACGATCTGGGTCGACAGCGTCTGCATCCCGGCGCACGCGCGCCACACCGACGCGATCTACGCGTTCCTGAATTTCATCTTGGATCCCAAGCTCAACGCGCGGATCATCAATGCGATCAGTTATGCCAGCGGCAACGGGGCGGCCCTGACGTGGATCAAGCCCGGGATCACTCACGACTCGGCCATCTACGCCCCGGAGGACGCCCTGGCGCGCTGCGAGTTCGTCGAGGACATCGGCGAGTCGACCGAGCTGATGGACGAGTACTGGACCGAGATCAAGGCGCAGTAGCCTGAAATAGGATTGCGCTCGCGGAAAGGAGATTGCGCCCCATGAAGACCTACAAGAATTTCGTCAACGGCCAGATGGTGGACGCCGTCGAGGGCAAGGACGAGGCGATCATCAGTCCGACCGACGAGGCGACGATCGGGCGCGTCCCGCTGGGCACGGAGAAGGACGTGGACCGCGCCGTCTCGGCGGCGGCCGCGGCCTTCCAAACGTGGCAGGACTCGACCCCGGGCGAGCGCAGTCTCATGCTTCTGAAGCTGGCCGACCGGATCGAAGCGAATGCCGAGGAGCTTGCCGCGCTGGAGGCCGTCAACGTCGGCAAGCCGATCGGCCTGGCGCGCTCGGAGGTCCCGTTCTTGGTCGACAACCTCCGATTCTTCGCGGGCGCCTGCCGCTGCATGGAGGGCAAGGCCGCCGGGGAATACCTGGCCGGATACACCAGCATGATCCGGCGAGAGCCCGTGGGGGTCGTGGGCTCGATCGCGCCGTGGAATTACCCGCTGATGATGGCGATCTGGAAGATCGGTCCGGCGCTGGCCGCCGGGAACACGGTCGTCCTGAAGCCCTCGGAGCAGACGCCGCTGACCTCGCTGCGGCTGGCCGAGCTCGCGGCGGACATCTTTCCGCCCGGAGTCTTCAACGTCATCACCGGCCACGGCGAGCCCGTCGGCGCGGGCATCGTCAAGCATCCGCGCGTCAACATGGTCTCCCTGACGGGCGACGTCGCGACCGGCAAGGAGATCGCGCGCGCCGCGGCCGGGAACCTAAAGAAGGTGCACCTGGAGCTGGGAGGGAAGGCTCCCGTGGTGATCTTCGACGACGCGGACATGGATCTGGTGATCCCCGGGATCAAGATGGCGGGCTTCGCCAACAGCGGCCAGGACTGCACCGCCGCGTGCCGCGTCTACGCGAGTGAGCGCGTCTACGACAAGTTTCTCTCGGCGCTCGCGCCGGCCGTCGCGTCGCTGCAGGTGGGCGACATCCAGGACGAGAACACCAACATGGGTCCCGTGATCTCGGCCGAGCACAAGAAGCGGGTGTCCGGCTTCTTGGATCGGGCCAAGGCGACCGGGCACGTTCGCGTGCTCACCGGAAGCGGCGGCGGCGCCGGAAAAGGATTCTGGCTGAATCCGACGATCGTAGCCGACGCGCGCCAGGGCGACGAGATCGTTCAGAAGGAAGTCTTCGGACCGGTCATCACAGTCACGCGTTTCGCGGGCGACGAAGAAGCGATCGCCTGGGCCAACGACGTGGACTACGGCCTCTCCGCGTCGGTCTGGACGACCAACGTCAACCGCGCGTTGAACGCGGCCCGGAAGCTCCGCTTCGGCACCGTCTGGATCAACGACCACCTCCCGCTGGTCTCCGAGATGCCGCACGGCGGCTACA
>JBDTXY010000228.1:0-5067 GCA_040005945.1 Acidobacteriota bacterium | reverse complement strand
GTCGGGAACACATGTACACCCTCTCGCGGGCAACGTGGCGAGCCGCCTGACATGCGCCCGCAGCGGAGTCTGGGCATCGCCGCGGCGATCAACGTCTCGGAATGAATCGGCGCAGTCGCGCGGCGTTCCTCGCATTGATTCTCGCGCAGGCGTGTCACTCGATCGAGGAGTATCGCGCTCGGCTCTACGACGTGTTCGCCCCCGCGCATTTCGTCAGCGGCTTTTTCTCCGATAATCACCGCATCGGCTTCGTGATCTTCAACGTCTCGCTCGTCGCTTTCGGCCTGTGGTGCTACTTCGGTCCCGTGTGTCATGCTTCCCGCGCGGCCTCGGCGCTGGCATGGTTCTGGGCCGTCCTGGAGCTGTTGAATGGTCTCGCGCACGTGGCCTGGGCGATCGCGGCTCGTGCCTACCGGCCGGGTCTTGCGACCGCCCCGCTCCTGGTGTTGATGGCTTTGGTCCTGGCATGGCAGTGCCGACATTCGCCGTCCGCAACCCGCGCAAGGATTCATCATGTCTAGCAGTTTCGATCGAGAGGGCTTTCTGAGAGATTGGTTTGCCGAGCGAGCGCCGGATTCGCCGATCTACGGCTGGGCGACCGAATTGTTGGTTCACCTGACGGAGGACGAGCCCGAAGTGGCCTGGGAGCTGGTGTTGGGTCTGCTCGAGCGCGCAACGGATGACGAATCGCTGGGGTGGATCTCGGCCGGGCCGCTCGAAGATCTCCTGTGCGAGCACGGGTTGGAGTTGGTCGACCACGTCGAAGCGCGAGCCGGGTCCGATCCGCGGTTCAAGAAGAGCCTGGCGGGCGTGGGCGGGTCAGACCGCATGGATCCGGATGTTTATGCGCGCGTGCGCGCGGCGGCCGGGAGCTCACGCCGATGAAAGCGGTCCTCGGACTGAAATCACATTCGGGTTGGGCGGCGCTGGTCGTTCTGGGCGACGGGGACGATCTTCGCGTCATCGAGCGACGCCGGATCGAGCTCGTCGAAGAGGGCGATGCGGAATGGGCCAAACAGCCTTATCACGCCGCGGAGAACCTGAAACCCGCGGCCGCGAGAGATCTCGTCAAGCGCGGCGTGGCGTCCGCGCGGCAGATCGCGGCCCGAGAGATCCGAGCGGCGGCAAAACGCACGAAGGAGGCCGGGCACGAGATGGCGGCCTGCGCCGTCCTGGTCGGGGAGCCGATGCCGGAGTGGAGCGTGGACGAGATCCTCGCGGTGCATTTCCGAATGCACAAAGCCGAGGGCGCGCTGTTCCAGGACGTCCTCGCGGCGGCCGCGCGCGGATGCGGGATCGCGCTCGTGGCCGTGCCCGCGAAGCAGCTGGACGCGCGCGCGAAAGCCGCGTTCGGGCCTCAGACGAGCAGGATTCTCAGGCAGATCGGGTTGCTCGGGAAGTCCGTCGGCCCGCCCTGGGGTAGGGATCAGAAGGAGGCGACGCTGGCGGCAGCGATCGCGTTGCGGATCTCCTCGCGCGGCCGCACGTCAGGCGATTGAACGGAAGGACACATGCTCGAAACTTGGATCATCCGCATCCTCATCCTGGGTCTCCTATCGCATTTCATGGTTATGCCTTCCGGGTCGGCAAGTCGCGGCGCCGGCCCACGTGCGTGACCGAGCGCCGCGGCGATTCCCGCGACGTCGCCGCGTTCCGGAATGAGCCCCTGGCGCCGAAATAGTGGCCGGCGGATGCGCCTCCCGCCAAGCGCCCGGGATACGAGGTTCGTATCCGTAAACAGCGTCGGACTGTTCCGACGAGGCGAGGAGTGGTCATGAACGTCAGCCCGGGCACCGTGATTCGCATACTCCGGTCGCCGTGTTCCTGTTGGCGTCACGGGCTCCAACGCTTTTCGGGCAGCGCGCGGCGCTGAGCTCGTTCGAGGGAATCACCGTGACCACCGCCGACCGCACGGAGACCTCCCGCTTGACCGACGGCGGCGTCGTCTCGGTCGAGGGCGGGAGCGGGTTAGTCGTGACTCTGGCCGGTGAGCTCAAAGGCCGCACCGATCGAGGCGGTGTCATCGGCGTCTTGCTTGTCCCGGAGCCTTCTTCACGTCCGTCTACCGGAGTCGAAAGCTGGTTCTTTCGGCCGCCGAGTTCACGACTCCGGCCGCGGCCGCGGACTTCGGGTCGACGACGTCGATGCGCTGCATGCGGAGTTTGTCGCCAAGCAGGTGTCGATCGCGCTCGAACCGACCGATCAGACGTGGGGCAATCGCGAGATGTACGTCAAGGACGCGGACGGCAATAGCATCCGCTTCACTCGCGAGGGCGGCGGGCAGCTCGATGGGGGTACAGTAGCCGCCGAGGCGTGACGCGAAGATGGCATTGAAGAGGGAACCGACAGGCCTTGTGCGACACCGCAGGATCTTCCTGAAGCGGATGGCCACGCACCTCGGGATCGCCCTCGGAATCCTGGGGCTCTCGCTCTGCGTCGGCATGTGGGGTTATGAGCATTTCGAGCACCTGCCCTGGCGAGATGCGTTCCTGAACGCGGCGATGCTCCTCGGCGGCATGGGACCGGTCAAGACGGATCTCTCCGAGCCGGGAAAGGTCTTTGCGGGTGTCTATGCCCTCTACGCGGGTCTGGTCGTGATCGCGGTGGCAGGAATTCTCCTGGGACCGGGAGTGCATCATCTGATGCACCACGTGGATTGGGACGAGTCACCCGAAAAATGATGCTGCCAAGCCAAGGAGGTCTCGCATGCGCACCAGTGGTTATCGGGCGATTTCCGGGATCGTCTTCGGTCTGATCGCTGTGGGTCATGGAATTCGGGCCGCGATGCAGATGCCAGCGCAGCTGGGCGCGACGGCCATTCCGGTCTGGATCTCGTGGGTTGGCGCGGTCGTTGCCGGAGCTTTCTGCGTGTGGGCATTTCGGTCATCCGACCAGCCGCACGACGCTTGAATCGAAGAAGGGCTGAAGCAAGAGAAGAGAGGCGATCCGCATGATCATCGGCGCACACACGATCATCTACAGCAAGCGTCCGGAGGCGGACCGAAACTTCCTGCGCGACGTGCTCAAACTGAACAGCGTGGACGCCGGAGACGGTTGGCTGATCTTCGGATTACCGCCGTCGGAAGTCGCCGTGCATCCGTCCGACATGAACGACGTCCAAGAGTTTTATCTGATGTGCGACGACGTCGAGGCGTTCGTCGCGGAGATGCAGAAGCTGGACGTCGACTGCAGCTCGATCCGGAACCAGGGGTGGGGTTTGCTCACGCAGTTGAGGCTCCCCGGGGGCGGGAGGCTCGGTGTCTATCAGCCCCGGCACGCGCGTCCCAAACCCAAGCGCGCCGTGCGAGCGGCGAAGACGCCTTCGAAGCGCCCGGCACGGAAGGGAACGCCCGCTCGCAGACGGCCGTGAACCAGGTTCGGCCGGTCGAGCCGAAAGATGCAGCCGCCTGGCTGAGGCTGCGCACGGTGCTTTGGCCCGACGGCTCCGAAGAAGAGCACGGCAGGGAAATCGCGCAGTTTTGGCGGGCCGAGCGAAGGTGCGTCCCTGGGAAGGACGGCTGCTGCGACGCCGGCAGGCTCGGAGTAGACTGACGCCATAAAACCCAAGAAAGGGGTGCCTCATGGAGCCACGGCGTCTCCTTTGTGCCTCTGTTTTTCTTGCTGCTCTTCTGCCGGTCGCTTCGGCCTCGGGACTGAGCCGCAGGATCTTCGTCTCGGCGAAGAACGGCAGCGATGCCGCCGCCTGCGACACCGTCGCCGCACCCTGTCGCACGCTGGCAAAAGCGATGACGAAAGTCTCCACGGGTGGTGAAGTCGTGATCCTGGACTCGGGCGACTACGACTCCTTCACGATCTCCAAAGCGGTTTCGGTCGAAGCCGCGCCCGGGGTTTATGCCGGGATTACGACACCCGCGGGGCATGCCGGCGTCACGGTCAACGTCGGCACATTCGACGTCGTCGGCATCAGCGGTCTCACGCTACGCAACGGCGGCGCGGCCAACAACGGAATCACCGTCATGGCCGGCGGCCTCCTGACGATCGAGCACTGCGTGATCGACGGGTTTGCCGCCGGCGACTCCATCAACGTCCAGAGCGGCCATCTCGATCTGCGGGACTCCACCCTGCGAGGCGCGGCCAACGGGATCCACTTCTTCGCCGTCTGCTCCATCTGCTCCGCGGCGGACGCGACCATCGATCATTGCCGGTTCGAGAACAACGGCTCCGGCGTGCTGTTGAACGGCGGCGGCCGCGTCACGGTCCGGAACAGCGTCGCGACACAGAACGGCCTGGGCATGGCCGCGCAAGCCGACGTCCCGACCGACCTGAACGTGGAAAACTGCCTGGTGGCCCACAATCGCGGCGATGGAATTCGCTCGGTCGGTGCGACGACAGTCCGCGTCTCCAACTCGGTCGTGACGGACAATGCCGGCGTGGGTCTCTTCCAGTCCGGGGAGGGATTTCTGCTCTCGCGGCGGAACAATACGATCGAGGGCAACGGAGTCGATGCCGAAGGCGTGGTGGGGTTTTACACCGGCCATTAGAACCCCTCCGCGGTCGTTGGCAGTGACGTTGCATCGATCCGAAGCCGAACGCGAAGTAGACCTCGACACGAAGGGGAGCGCGTGATGCCGATGGGCGTCGAGTCGTTGGACTATCTCTACCTGCCCGCTCCCGAGATCGAAGCGGCGATCGCCTTCTACACCGACGGCCTGGGCGGCGAGTTGCTCTGGCGCATCCGCGACGGCCAGACCTGGGTAGCCGCGGTGCGGCTCGCAGAAACCGGTCCGATCGTGCTTCTGGCCAACCATCTCGCGCCGGGCCATGGCTTGCTGGTCTACCGGGTGCGCAGCCTGGATGAGGCGCGCCGCCGGCTGGGGGATCGTGGATGGGCGGTCGAGGGCGAACCCTTCGAGCTCCCGCAGGGACCGTGTTTGGTCATCCAAGACCCGGGCAAGCAGAGGCTCGCCGTTTACGAACGCCTACGGCCGGACGTGGACCAGCATTTCCTGGGGAGGTTCGACACGCCATGACCGTCGCCAGCGCTCGCGCCGGCTCCCGCGGCGCGCGCCTCCTCCCTCGGTTACTTCGGGAGACTTCGCGCGCCGC
>JBDTXY010000227.1:0-5080 GCA_040005945.1 Acidobacteriota bacterium | reverse complement strand
GAGTCAGCGCCGTTTCGACGGCGCGCCATTTTTCATTGGGCTTGACGCTGGACATGTCCTTACCTTTCTCAATGGAGGGAAAAATTTAGCGCGATCTGCGCGATTATAGACTTCGGAAAGGCACCGCAGGACGCGATGAGGACAAACGAATCTTCTCTCCGGCACGACCCGGTGTCAATGAGCGACGCGCGCCGCGCGTTTGCGGCGCACCCGATCGCGGCGCTGCTGGCCACCGGGTTAGGCTCCGGCCTCTCGCCGTTTGCGCCCGGCACGGCCGGTTCGCTCGTCGGCCTCGCGGCCGCCTGGCTTCTCTGGTCCCATGGCGGCATTGTGGGCTCGGCGGTCGGACTCTTGATGTCCGGGCTCGCCGTGGGATTGCTGGGCGTCGGAGTCTCCGGCCCCGTCTGCCGCGCCTTGGCGTCCGAGGACCCCGGCTGCATCGTGATCGACGAGGTCTCCGGTCAGCTGTTCGCCTGCGCCGCATTGCCGTTGCTGGCTCTGCGGTCTCCGGTGATGTGGGCGGGAGCCTGGGGCCTCTCGTTCGTCCTGTTTCGCTTCTTCGACGTCGTGAAGCCGGGGCCCGTCCGGAAGCTTCAGGATCTTCCGGGGGGATGGGGGATCGTGGCCGACGACGTCGCGGCCGGAATCGCCGCGGCGGGCGTGCTCTTGGGCCTGGGCTGGCTGGCGTCGCGGCTGGGATGGACCTGACGCTGGATCCGGAGGACGGCTCGGTCGGGCAGGACGAGCCTCTGTCCAAGCTCACGACCTGGCGCATCGGAGGGCCGGCCCGCTTTCTCTGCCGTGTCCGCACCGAAGCGGGCCTGGCAGAGGTCCTGGCCGCCGCGGCGCGGGAGGCCCTTCCGCTGGCGCTTCTGGGGATGGGATCCAACGTGCTGGTGGCCGACGGGGGATTCCCCGGCTACGTAATCCGGCTGGAGGGCAAGTTCCTGGAGGTGGAAGTCGACGGCGAGCGAATCCGGGCCGGGGGAGGCGCGCCGCTGGGGGGCGTCTGCGCCGCTGCCGCCCGTGCCGAGCTCTCCGGGATCGAGGCGATCTCCGGGATCCCGTCATCCATCGGCGGCGCCGTCCGGATCAATGCCGGGGCCTACGGAGGCGAGATTTTCGACGTCCTGGAGACCGTTCGCCTGGTTTCCCGCGATGGAGGGCGGCGGGCCGCGGCGGCCTCGGAGATCCGGCACGGGTATCGCGCGACCGAGCTGATCGAGACCCGCGAGATCGTCAGTGAAGCCGTCCTGAAGCTGACGCGAGCCCCGCGGGAGCAGATCGCGGCGAAGACCCGCGCCGTGGCGGAGAAGCGGCGCGGCGCCCTGCCCTCCGAGCCCAACGCGGGCAGCGTCTTCAAGAACCCGCCGGGCGATCACGCGGGGCGGCTGATCGAGGCGTGCGGGCTCAAGGGGCGCGTGTCCGGCGGCGCGCTGATTTCGCCGCGCCATGCCAATGTGATCGTGAACACAGGAGGAGCCCGCGCGCAGGACGTCCTGAGCCTGATGCGGACGATGCGGGACGCCGTCTCCGAGAAGTTCGGAGTTACCCTGTTTCCCGAGGTGGAGTTGCTGGGACTGAAGTGGGAATGACTCGGCGCGCGGGCGAAAGAACCGTATCGATCGCGGGATCCCTCGCGGAGCTCGGGTTGACGGCTTGAGGATCCTCCTCCTGGCCGGCGGCGCGGGCACGCGCCTGTGGCCCCTTTCCACCGAACAGCGCCCGAAGCAGTTTCTCC
Source organism: Acidobacteriota bacterium (assembly GCA_040005945.1). Lineage (GTDB taxonomy): Bacteria > Acidobacteriota > Thermoanaerobaculia > UBA5066 > Gp7-AA6 > DAHUXD01. The sequence continues at coordinate 3,339 of JBDTXY010000227.1, read as the reverse complement.
CGCTGCTGTCCGATCGGAGCCTGCTCGCCGAGACTTACCACCGCGTGCTGCCGGTGTCGCGGGACATCTTCGTCGCGACGTCGGCGGCGCACGCCGAGCTCGTCCGCCGCGAGCTGCCGGACCTGCCTCCCGAGCGCATCCTGTCCGAACCGGTCCGTCGCAACTCGGCGCCGGCGATTCTGGCGGCGGCGCTCCGGTTTGCCGCGGACGGAGATCCGGTCACCGCGGCGATCCCTTCGGATCAGACCGTGCGCGACGCGGAGGCGTTCCGGAAAGCGCTCCTCGCCGCGGGCGCGCTCGCCGACGAGGCGTCCGTCGTGATCCTGACAGCGGCTCCCACCCGCGCCGAGCCCGACTTCGGCTACGTCGAGCACCAGGAAGGCCGCGTCTCGGGCTTCACGGAGAAGCCCAAGCCGGAGCGCGCCAAGGAGCTGGCCGCGTCGGGGCGGCATTCCTGGAATGCCGGGATCTTCGTGTTTCGGCCTTCCCGTTTTCTGGAGGAATCGCGGCGGGTGGCCGCTGCGCTGCTCCATCAGGTGGAGGCCTACGTCCGCAGCGGCACCGCAGGGGCTTACGAGACGCTTCCGAACGTGTCGATCGACCATGCCGTGATGGAGAAGGCGGCCGGGGTGCGCGCGGTGCCCCTCGAGGCCGGTTGGAACGACGTGGGCACCTGGCGCTCGGTGCGGGAGATTCGGGGCGCCAGCGATTCCGCTGGCAACCTGGTGATCTCGCCGGTGCCGGTGCTGGCGCCCGGCGTTGCCGATACCGCCATCATCGTGGGCGAGGGGGGAGTCCTGGTTCTGCCGTTCGAGCGGGAGGGTGAGCTGCGCGCGGCCGTCGAGAGCCGGAAACTGAAGGAACAGGATCGGGGCGAAAACGGTTAGAGGGGGTACAAGCTCAAGATGAACACCGAATCGGCCGCGACGCTGACGAAGCTCCGCGAGAACGTGGGCCTCGCCTACCGGGGAGAGCCGCGGGCCGTCGATCTGCTGCTCACGGCTCTGCTGGCCCGGGGCCACGTGTTGATCGAGGACGTGCCCGGCGTCGGGAAGACGACTCTGGCTCGCGCGCTGGGCCGCAGCCTGTCGCTGGAGTTCCGCCGCATTCAGTTCACCAGCGACACGTTGCCCGCGGACGTCATCGGCATCTCGGTCTTTCACGCGCCGGCGGACCGCTTCGAGTTCCACGCGGGACCGATCTTCGCCAACATCGTGCTGGCCGATGAGATCAATCGCGCCACGCCCAAGACCCAGTCGGCGCTGCTGGAGGCGATGAACGAGGGAGCGGTCACCGTCGACATGGACCGGCGCGTCTTGCCCCAGCCGTTCATGGTCGTCGCGACCCAAAACCCCGTGGAGTACCTGGGCACCTACCCATTGCCGGAGTCCCAGATGGACCGCTTCTTCCTGCGGCTCTCGCTGGGGTATCCCTCCGAAAAGGAGGAGCGGTTGCTTCTGCGGCGCGGCGGGACCGAGCGCGTGCTGGCCACGATCCCCTCGGTCCTGGGTCCCCAGGAGGTCCTCGCCCTGCAGGAGGAGACCGAGCGGATCACCGTGTCGGACTCCCTGCTGGACTATCTGCACGCCCTCGTCCGGGCGACGCGGCAGACCGCCGAGCTGCGGCTTCCGGTCTCCACCCGCGGAGCTCAGGCGCTGTTCCGCGGCACGCAGGCACACGCGCTGCTTCACGGCCGCGCGTTCGCCACCCCCGACGATGCCCAGGCCGTCGCCGAAGCGATCCTGGCGCATCGGATCCTCTCGCTCTCCTCGGACGGCTTCGGAGCCGGCGGCCGCGAAAAGGAGATCGTGCGGCGGATCCTGACGCAGGTGCCGGTGCCGGTGTGATTCCGGTCGGGATCCCATGAACCGTCTCATCCCCGACTGGGAAATCCGCGTCACCAACTTCGGGTTGGGCTACATCCTCCTGAGCCTGGTGGTCGCGATTGCGGCCACGAACACCGGCAACAACGGCCTCTACCTGATGCTGGCGGCGATGCTGGCGGCGATGGTCGTCTCCGGCATCCTCTCGCGGCGCAACGTCCGGGGCGTGCTCTGCGAGATCGAGACCGTCGGCGAGGTGATCGCGACCCGCCCGGCCTGGCTCAAGCTCCGGCTGGAGAACCGCCTCAGGGCGTCCACGGCCCAGGCCATCTTCTTCCTGCACGAATCGCTGCCCGGACCCCTGTGGATCGATCCGCTCGAGCCCGGCGAGAAACGGGAGATCATCGTGGAAGGCCGCTTCCCGGCTCGCGGGGTCTACCGCGACGCGGATGCCGGCTTGCTGTCCCGGTTTCCCATCGGGCTGTTTCGGAAGTACCGCAAGGCGTCCCTCGCGCGCGAGATCGTGGTCTATCCGCTCCCCGAATTGACCGCGATGCCCCCGGTCCCCCCGGAGGACTCGCGCGGCGGCCGGCCCCATCCGAGGCAACGCGGGGGAGGGCCCGACATCCGGACCCTGCGGGAGTTCTCCCCGGGCGACGACTTGCGGGACCTTCACTGGAAGCAATCGGCGCGCATGCGCCGGTGGATCGTGCGCGAGCGCGAAGCCGAGCGGGACCGCGTGATCTTTCTGGCCGTGGACAACGCATTCCCGTCCCCGATCGACTCCGCGTCGCTCGCGCGATTCGAGCGCGCGGTGGCCCGCTGCGCGGGGCAGGCGCTGCTCCTGCTCTCCCGCGGGACGGAGGTGGGGTTCCTGGCGCGAGGCGTGAAGGTCTCCGCGCAAGCGGGACGCCATCAGCGCCTCCGGATCCTGGACGCTCTGGCTCGGCTGCAAGCCCTCCCGAGCGAAACGGCGCCGGATTTTCCGCCCATGCGGCGGGCAGACCTGCGATGGCTCGTCTCGTGAGAGATCGGAAGGAGATGACCGCGGGGCTGCGCCGCGCGTACCTGCGCGTCCTGACGCCGGCGGCCGTCCTGGCGCCGCTGCCGCTGATCTGGACTGGCGGCACCAGCATCCTGGGCATCGCGGCGTACGAAGCCGGATTGCTGTGGCTGGCCTGGCGCGGACACCGCGGCCGGCCGGTGCGCGTCTCGAACGCGATGCTCAACGTGTCGGGCCTCCTGTATCTGGTATGGCTGGGCTTCGAGACGGTGACGCTGCGAGCGGGTCTGCTGCGCTCGGTCTCGCACCTGTTGCTCTTTACGGCGCTGGCCAAGCTCGCGTCCCTGAAGCGCCCCAGCGAGGCGCGCCTGGCGCTGCTGGTGCTGTTCCTCCTGACGCTGGCGGCGGCCTCGTCCTCGACCCACGTCTCCTCGCTGCTCTATTTCGCGGCGATGGCCTGGCTGGGCTTTCGGACGCTCGGCATGCTCGCCGTGCTGGCGGACTTCGACGACG
>JBDTXY010000226.1:0-5118 GCA_040005945.1 Acidobacteriota bacterium | reverse complement strand
ACGGACGCTCCGCCCTCGGCGGTTTCGCCGATATCGAGCGCCGTGACCCGAGAGAGATAGGAGATGACCGGAGCGCCCGCGCCCGCCTTCCGGAGCTGGCGGACGTCCTCGGCCGCCACGATCGTCGGCAGACCCGTTTGGTGGTTGCGAAGATAGGCGATCACGGCGTCGTCGCTGGCGCCCGACGCCGCGAGCCGGATCGCCTCCGCGAGAACCGCGCTGTCTCCCGGGACCTGCGAGAGCGGCTGCGCGGCATTCGGAGTGTTCCCGCGATAGACGATCGCCACGTCGTTGCCGCTCCCCCGAATCGTCGCATGCGCCGGATGGGCGGTGACGGCGTCCGCCCGCGAGACATTTGCGAACGCGCAGAACAGCAGTGGGGAAAGGGATATCCGGGCAGCGCGTGTAACCATAGTGTCCGTAGGGTACCGCTTCACCGCCTCGGAATCCAACCGCGGGAACGCGGCGGGCGGGCGGCCATCGACTTCCAGGACGCCCAGACGAACCCCGCCGCCGTCAGGGCGGCCAGCGCGACCTTCGTCAAGTCGAAGATGGGCTTGATGTAAACCCCTTCCGGGGACGCCACGACCACGGCGACGCTGCGCGCCATCGCGCGGCCGCCGCCCCCGCCGCCCTTTCCGCGCCGGGACTTCCCGTCCGGGCCGGACGCGGTGCCGCTGCCGCCCCCCATGCCGAAGCCCGCGATGGCCAGAACTTCGGCCGCGGGAATGATCAGAGTCTCGCCGCGTTGGATCGGCGGGCCGTAGGCTTTCGAGACGTCCGCCGCCGCGATCAGTGTCTCCATCACCTGCGCCGCCCGGTTCGGCGCATCGTCCTCGGGCCCGCCGACGTCTTTTTCGACCAACCGTTACCTCCCGGAGAATCCGCGACGCGGCCGCGCGGCCACGCGGATCAGCAGGCCGATCGTGAGTCCTGCGCCCAAGATGAGCCACTGCAGCTCCCGCGTTCGGTCCGGAACGCGGACGTGGCGGTAGCTTCCCGCTTCCTCGACCAAAATACTGACCGGCCGATTCCAGACCAATCCTGCCGCGGCGCCCGGCCATCCCACGCGAAGCGATCGGGCGATGGGAAACAGCATGCGGCCGCGGGACGCCTCGATCCCGGGTCCGGCCTGCGACGCCGCGGTCCAGAGTCTCCTCACGAGGGCGGCGCCGCTGGAGCGGGCGCTTTCTCCGGCGCCCCGATGGCCGCGAACTCCTTGGCCACCTCGGCGAGCTCGCGACGCAGCACCTCGACGCGCTCGACCTGGTAGGCGGCCGGCTTGCCCTCCCAGCTCATCAGAGCGCCGTACACCGAGTCCAGGTGCTCCCGGATGCGCTCCTCGCCGGTGATCATGCCTCCCTCTTTGGTCGCGACGATCTTTCGCTTGATTTCCTCGAGCCTGGCGGCCTTGGCCTGATCTTTGGTTCCCTCCCGGGCCGCATCGATGCGGTCGACCAGATCGCTCATGTCGTTGAACAGCGCGTGCGCGCGCATGACCGCGGCGAACTGCTCCTTGCGCTCGGCCGCGCCGTAGTCCGCGCGCCGGTCGACGCCGATCTCGAGCTTCGTCTGGATCGTCTGGCCGCCCTTGGTCAGGCGAACCGTGTAGGTTCCGGGAGGAACTCGCGGACCCTGTGAGGCGTTGAACGCGATCGACGCGGCCCGCGGAACCCGCGGCGGCTTGACCTGCATCGACCACGCGACCCGGTTCACGCCGCGCCGTTTCGTGGGGAAGAGGGTGTCGACCACCCTTCCCTCGGCATCGACGATCTCGAGCCGGATCGGGCCGAACAGGTGCCGCGTGCGCTGGTAGTAGGTGATGACGGCTCCCGCCACGGGATTGCGGCCCCGAAACGCCGCGTCGCCTTCCGGCCACCCGCCGGCCGCCGGAATGCGCTGCTGCACCGGACGTCCGGGCAGGAACGCCGCGTCCTTGGCCAGGATGTCGGTGGTCAGGTTGCGCAGCGGTGTGAGGTCGTCCACGATCCAGATGCCTCGCCCGTGCGTCGCGATCACCAGGTCGTGATCGCGCGAGTGCACCTGCAGGTCCCGGACCGCGACGGACGGGAAATCGCCTCCCTTGAACTCCGCCCAACTCGCGCCGCCGTCGGCGGAGATCCAGAGCCCGAGCTCCGTGCCGGCGAAGAGCAGCGACGCCTTCACCGCGTCCTCGCGGATGACGTGCACGTACCCGCGCACGCCCTGCTCGGGCGAGACGATCCGCGTCCAGGTCTTGCCGAAGTCCTTGGTCCGATAGATCCAGGGGCTCATGTCTCCGAACGTGTGCCGGTCGAAGGCCGCGTACGCCGTGCCGGCGTCGAAGCGGCTCGCCTCGATCCAGCTGACCCAGGATGCCTTCGGGAGACCGGCGACGTTTCCGGTCACGTTGCTCCAGGTCTTCCCTTCGTCGCGCGTCAGCTGCACATTGCCGTCGTCGGTGCCGGCCCAGGTGACCTTGGCGTCCAGCGGCGACTCGCTGATCGCGTAGATCGTGGTGTGTATCTCGGCCGAGGAGTTGTCGATGGTGATGCCGCCGGACTGCTCCTGTTTCTGCTTCTCCGGATCGTTGGTCGTCAGGTCCGGAGAGATTCGCTGCCACGTCAGGCCCTTGTCCCTCGAGCGAAAGAGAAACTGGGATCCGAGGTAGATCGTGCCCTTCCGCGTGGGGCTGGCAAAAATCGGCGTGTTCCAGTTGAAACGCAGCTTCTCCTGGTATCCGGCCTTGGGTTGGATGTCGCGCCCGTTGCCGGTGCGGCGGTCGACCCGTCCGATGTTGCCGCCCTGATACTCGGCGTAGACGGCCTCGGGATCGGTCGGATCCGGAATCGTCCAGAAGCCGTCGCCGTTGAAGAGGTTTTCCCAGCGGGAGTTCGAGATCCCGCCGGGGTACGCGGAATCGCCGACCCAGGAGCTGTTGTCCTGGAGGCCGCCGTAGACCTGGTAGGGATCGCGGTCGTCCACGGCCACGTGGTAGAACTGGGACACCGGCAGGTTGTTGCACTTCCACCACCGGTTGCCGCCGTCGTGCGAGATCCAGAGTCCTCCGTCGTCTCCGCCGACGACGTGCTTCGGGTCGTTGGGATCGATCCAGACATCGTGCCAGTCGCCGTGCCCGTCCCGCCCGCCGGAGTCCGAGAAGCTGCGCCCGCCGTCGTCGCTGACCGTGAGGCCGCCGCCGGGCTTGAAGACCCGGTCGGCGTTGGTGGGGTCGACCACCAGGCGGCCGAAATAGAAGGGGCGCCAGATCATCGACTGGCTCCGGTCCCGCGCCTCCCAGCTCTTGCCGCCGTCGGCCGAGCGATAGAGCGCCGAGTGCTCGGATTCGATGAGCGCATAGACGACCTGCGGGTCCGCTGGCGCGACGACGGTCTCGACGCGTCCCCAGGGCTTGGGCGAGAGCCCCGGATTCGTCTTGTCCGTCAGCTCCGTCCAGGTCTTGCCGGCGTCCTCGGACCGGAAGAGACCGCTGCTCGAAGGCGCGTTGGCGCCGTCGCCGCCGGAGCGAAACATCCAGCCCTTGCGGCGAAAGTCCCACATCCCGGCCAGAAGCCGGTCCGGGTTCTTGGGGTCCATCGTGACGGAGGAGCAGCCCGTCGATGCGTTCGCGCCGGGAAGGATCAGGCTCCAGGCCTTGCCTCCGTCGGTCGACTTGTAGAGTCCGCGATCCGTGCTGTCGCTCCACAGCTTTCCCGGGACGCAGGCGTAGACCGTGTCGCTCGCCTTGGGATGGACCAGGATCCGGACGATGTGCTCGGACTGCGGGAGCCCCATGTTCGTCCAGGTCTCGCCTCCGTCGGTGGACTTGTAGATGCCGTCGCCGATGGACACGGAGTTGCGCATCCAGGCCTCGCCCGTTCCGACCCAGACGGTGTTGGGATGGGACGGGTCGATCGTGATCGCCCCAATGGATTGCACCGGATTCTTGTCGAAGACGGGCTTGAACGTGGTGCCGTCGTCCTGGGACTTCCAGACGCCGCCGCTGGCCGCGCCGACGTAGAGGGTCGTCTTGCCGTCCTCGTGGCCGCCGGCCACGGCCGCGATGCGACCGCTCATCGCGGCGGAGCCGATGTTGCGCGCCGAGAGGCCGGAGACGATGCCGGTGTCGTAGACCGGCTTCGCGGAGGCCGAGTGCGGCTGGGGCGCCGCGACCACGTTCGGCGCCGCCGCGGCGGGGCCCGCGACGACGGTGCGGGCGATTGGCGTTCCGGCGGCCGGAAAACGGAAGGCGCCATCGTCGGCCGCGACGTTGACCTCCGCGCGCTCGATCGTGATGCGGGTCGAAGGGGGCGCTCCCTTGCGGCCCGTGTCGATCGAGAACGGGAGCCAGACGCCTCCGACCTGCTCGTAGCTGCCCAGATCCGCGACGTTGACGCGCTCGGCGCCCCGGACGTGGGCCACAGTTTCGACGCGAATCGCCAGGAAATAGTCGGGGTCCAGGAAGACATACTGCGTGTCGCCGTCCTTCAAGGTCACCCGGAGCTTGTGCGCGGGCGTGCCGTCCACGTCTTCGGTGCCCAGGTACTCGACGCGGTTGCCCTTCTCGCGCCAGTGGATCAGCGGTCCGTCGATGTCGGCGTCCTTCGCGTTCTGCCGGGCGTCGTCCGCCGAGTTTTTCTGCGCGTCGCGCCGTCCCTGAAAGGGATCCAGACTCCACGAGTCGGCGCCGTCGTAGCCGTCCACCGCGGTCAGCCCCTGCAGGGTGGTTTCGGCTCGGATCATTCCGGGCCGCTTCTGAAGCTGCGCCCACTCCGCTTCGATCTGGTTGTCCCCGAAGCTGAAAATCGCCCGTCCGGTCATGCGGACCGATCGGACCGCCTCGAGCTTGCCTAAGCCTCCGCGGGCCTCCACGTTTCGGGCGAGGATCTCCTCGACGGTCAGCGCCGGCGAGGCGTGGGCGGAGGACAGCAGGAATCCGGCGGTTAGGAAGGCGATGGATGTGCGCATGGACGTCCTTTCGAGAATCGTGGTGGATCCTATGACGACGGGCGCGGCGGCAGCGGCGAACCGAAGGCGCAAGGGTTCCCCCTGGCCCTGATACGCAAGAAGGCGGCTGAGGGTTCCGTCGCCGGAGCTGCGCTACGGGATCTGCCTTCGGCACCGGCGGTCGGCTCGCCC
>JBDTXY010000225.1:0-5122 GCA_040005945.1 Acidobacteriota bacterium | reverse complement strand
GCGTCCGAAAACGGCTAGTCGATCGCGGCGCCGCGGCGTATCGTGCCCTCCATGGACGCGATTCAGGGCCTCAACCGCGGCGCGCTGGACCGGGCGCGCGTCAGCCGCGATCCGCGTTTCGACGGAAAGTTCTTCATCGCGGTGACTTCGACCAAGATTTATTGCCGGCCCGTCTGCCCGGTGCCCAGTCCGAAGACGATCCACATCCGCTATTACGCGAGCGCGGTCGCCGCCGCGGAAGCGGGATTCCGGCCTTGCTTGCGCTGCCGGCCCGAGGCCGCGCCGGGCTCGCCGGCGTGGCTGGGCACTTCGGTCGTGGTCAAGCGCGCGCTGCGGCTCATTCACGACGGCGTCCTGGACGAGGGCTCCGTGGACGCGCTGGCGACGCGCGTCGGAGTCGGTCCGCGGCACCTCCATCGCCTGTTCCTGCAGCACGTGGGCGCCTCCCCGATCACGGTCGCGCAGACGCGCCGCCTGCATTTCGCGAAGCGGCTGCTCGACGAGACGGACCTGCCGATCACGCAGATCGCGCTCGCGGCCGGATTCGGCAGCCTGCGGCGATTCAACTTCGCGTTCCAGAGGACCTACGAACGCGCGCCCCGCGTGCTGCGCAAACAGCGGCGCGGCGGCGTCGCGACGGAGAGCCGCGAGGAGATCGTTCTCCGGCTCGCGTTCCGGCCGCCGTACGACTGGAATCAGGTGCGCGAGTTCCTGGCCACGCGCGCGCTGCCCGGGGTGGAGCGCGTGGATGCGGGGGGCTACGCGCGGACGGTGGCCTGCGACGGCGGCCACGCGTTGATCCGCGTGCGGCCGCTCGACGGCGAGAACGCTCTCGAGTTGTCCGTGCGAGGCGCCGGGCCGGCGGCGCTGTTCCCGATCGCCTCCGCCGCGCGGCGGACGTTCGACCTCGCCGCGGACCCGGCGCGCGTCGCGCTCGCGTTCCAGCCGGATCCCCTCTTGCGCCCGCTCGTCCGGCGGCGGCCGGGGCTGCGCATTCCCGGCAGCTGGGACCCGTTCGAGTGCGCGGTGCGCGCGGTGCTGGGCCAGCAGGTCAGCGTGGCGGCCGCCCGCACGCTGGCTGCGCGCCTGGTCGCGCGCGCCGGCGAGCCAATTGCCGACGGCTCGGACGGTCTCACGCACGTGTTTCCGTCTCCCGCGGCCATCCTGGCCTCGGATCTCGACGGGCTCGGAATCACCGGGGCGCGCGTCCGCGCGCTCCAGGCGCTGGCGCGCGCGGTGACCGAGGGAGCTCTGGATTTCGGTGCGCCGGTCGAGGAGCTCGTTGCCGCGCTCGCGGCGCTTCCCGGTTTCGGCGCGTGGACCGCCCAATACGTGGCGCTGCGAGGCTGCGGCGAGCCCGACGCGTTTCCGTCCGGAGACCTCGTGTTGCGGCGCGTGGCCGCCAAGGGCCGCGCCCCGCTCACGTCCCGCGAACTGGAGAGGCGCGCGGAGGCCTGGCGGCCGTGGCGGGGATATGCGGTCATGCACCTCTGGCGCGCGGCCGGCGATCCGCGCCGTCCGGGGCGAAGCGACCAGGTCCGAAAGCGGCCGGTACGGGCGAAGCCGGGGAGGTAGCGTGGGTTCCGCGATGCACCCGATGTCCTGGCACGAGATCGACACCCCGATCGGGCGGCTGCTGCTGTCCGGTGATGCGGACGCGTTGCGCGGGATTGTGTTTCAAGACGGATCCCATCCCGTCCAACCGGAGGCCGCGTGGCGCCGGGCCGCAGAGCCGTTCCGAGAGACGATCGGCCAGCTGAAGGCCTACTTCGCGGGAGAGCTGCGCCGCTTCGATCTCGCGCTGGCGCCGGAGGGCACGCCGTTCCAACTCGAGGTCTGGTCCGCGCTCCGGAGGATTCCCTACGGAGACACGACGACGTATGGCGAGATCGCGCGGCGGCTCGGACGGACCAATGCGTCCCGGGCGGTCGGGGCGGCCAACGGCCGCAACCCCATCCCGATCGTGATCCCTTGCCATCGGGTCATCGGCTCGGGCGGATCGTTGACGGGTTTCGGCGGAGGGCTCCCGATCAAGCGCCGGCTGTTGTCGCTGGAAAGCGGCCGTCCGCATCTCTTCGCGGACGCGGCGAGCCCGAGCCCGTTTGGCTAGCGACGAAGGAGTTTCGATGATGACCGGATCCATCTTGGGTCGCACCGTGCTCGCGCTGGCCGCGCTGGCCAGCGGCGCGGTCGGCCGGCAGCTTGCGGCCGAGACCGCGACGCCTGCCGCGGCCGCGGCGCCGTGCGCGGCGCCCGAGTATCGCCAACTCGATTTCTGGGCCGGAGATTGGGACGCCTACGAAGTCGGCAAGGGCGACCAGCCGATTGCCCGCGCTCGGATCGACATGATCCTGGACGGCTGCGCACTGCGCGAGACCTACGAGCAGGCGGACGGCCTGGTGGGCCAGAGCCTCACGACCTATGACGCGTCCCGGAAGCTCTGGCATCAAACCTGGGTCACGAACCGGGCGCAGCTGCTCGCGATCGAGGGGACGTTCCAGGGCGAGCGTCTGACGCTCCAGGGACCCCGGCCCGCCGCGGATGGTCGCCCCGAAATCCTCCGGGGAGTGTGGTCTCACCAGGGCGACGGCGTCCGCGAGACCGCGCACGTCTCCGCCGACGGCGGCGCGACGTGGCGGCCGCTGTTCGACGTTCTCTTTCAACGCCGCAAGGGGGAAAATCGCATGACCACATCGACCGACGAGGACGGCAAGGCCGTCGCGGCGCTGGACACGGAGTACCAGGCCGCGGTCAAGAGGAACGACGCGGCCACGATGGACCGCATCCTGGCCGACGACTTCGTGCTCGTCACGGGCCGGGGAAGGGCCTCCACCAAGGCCGACCTCCTCGCGGAGGCCCGCAGCCAGAGCACGGTGTACGAGCATCAGGAAGAGCTCGAGCAGAAAGTCCGCGTGTGGGGCGACACGGCGGTCGTGACCGCGCTGTTGTGGATTCAGGGAACCGAAGCCGGCAAGACCCGCGATTACAAACTGTGGTTCAGCGACACCTACGTCCGCACGCCCGCCGGCTGGAAGTACGTATTCGGCCAGGCGTCCCTGCCGCTGCCCAAGGAGCCCTGAGGCGGACCCTCACGCCGCCGGCGGCGAAGGCCTGCGGCAGAAACGTTCCAGGCAGGCGCGCAGCTTCGCGAAGTCGACGGGCTTGGAGAGGAAATCCGCGACGCCCGGAGCGTCCTGGATGAACGTGAGCCCGGAGAGCAGGACCACCGGGCATTCCGTCGCGCGCTTGGCGGCCGCGCGCTGGGCCAGGAACTGCCATCCATCCATGACGGGCATCTTCAAGTCGAGGAGGATCAGCCCCGGAGACTCCATCTCTTCGAGGACCTCGAGGGCGCGCTTCCCGTTCTCCGCGCCGACGGCGGAATAGCCCTCTTCCTCCAGGAAAGCCAGCAGACCCTGGCGGATCGCCGAGTCGTCGTCGACGACGAGCACCACGTTGCGGGCGCTACTCACGGGGACCTCTCAGCGGAAGGGAGCCGCTCCCCGGCCGCGGCTCCGACAGCCCGGCCGCCTCCAGGAGGAGGCGTTCACCGGAGCTTTCCACGTCCAGCCGCCGCCGCATCGCCAGTTCCATTTGCGCCATGGCCTGGCGCGCCAACACGCTCAATCCGTCCTTCTGCTCGTTCGAAAGCTCCCGCGGCCGCCGATCCAGGACGCAGAGCGTCCCGATCGCGAACCCGTCCGGCGTCAAGAGCGGCGCCCCCGCGTAGAAGCGGACGTTCGAGCCGTCCCAGAGCAGCGGGTTGGCGGAAAAGCGCGCGTCCGCCGCGGTGTCCGGGACGACCATCACGTCGCGCGCCAGGATCGCGTGGGCGCAGAACGAAACGTCCCGGGGGGTCTCCTCCAGCGTCATTCCGATCCGCGCGTGCGCTCGCTGGCGGTCGCGATCGACCAGGGAGATCATGGCGATGGGAGTCTCGCAGAGCTGCGACGCCAGCCGCGCCAGATCGTTGAGCTCGCCGCCGGCCGCGACCCCGTCCTGGGCGTAGCGGTCCAGCGCGGCCAAGCGGTGCGTCTCGGTATTCGGATCCGCGGCCTCGGCGCTCCCGGTCCGCACGGAGCCCGTGTCGCCGTGGTCGGGCGCCGAGAGCGCGAGGCGCAGCTCCTTCATGGAGCCGAAGCGCTCGGAGGGCGCCTTGCGCATCGCACGTTCGATCACGGCGGCCATGGCGTCCGGAATCCCGGGAGCGAGGCGCCGGATCGGCTCCGGGTCTTCCTTCACGATCATCTCCAGCAGCCGAAAGAGGTTCGGATCGTCGAAGGGCTTCCGGGAGGAGAAAAACTCGTAGGCCACGACCCCGAAGGAGAAAACGTCGGTCCGAAGATCCACGGGATCTCCGCTCACCTGCTCGGGCGACATGTACGACGAGGACCCCACGGCCACACCGGTGCCCGTCAAGACGCTGGGGGCGCCGATCACCTTCGCGATGCCGAAGTCCATGATCTTGACCGTGCCGTTCTCCAGCACCCGGACGTTGGCGGGCTTGATGTCGCGGTGAATCACACCGGAGCGGTGGGCATATTCCAATCCCAGCGCGATGCCCAGGAGAATCTTGACCTTCGCGGCCACGTCCAGGGGGTCGCGGCGCGCGATGATCTGCGCGAGGTCCTCGCCGCTCAGGAACTCCTGGACGATGAACGGCGTCTCCCCCTCCATCCCGAACTCATACACGGTCGTGATGTTGGGATGCTGGAGACGCCCGGCAATCTCCGCCTCCTGGAGAAACCGCGCCTGAAAATCCTTACCCAGGCTGCAAGTCTTGATCGCCACCGAACGCTTGATGACCGGATCCCAGGCGCGAAAAACCGTCCCGAATCCGCCCGCGGCGATCCGGTCGACGATCTGGTACTTTCCGATCGAGCCGCCGGGAATCTCCGAAATCGACGTATCCGTGGCCATGGCGGTGCTCTTCTGAGAATCCGGCCTCAGGATGACCCGAGTCGTCTCGACCGCCACGCGACGGACTGCCTACTTGCCCAGGGTGTCAATCAATGTCGCCAGGTCTTCCGCGTGTTCTTCTTCCTTGGCCAGGATCTCTTCCATCAGCCTGCGGGTCGTCGGATCGTCGTTGCCGAGATAGCGGACGATCTCCCCATACGAC
>JBDTXY010000224.1:0-5150 GCA_040005945.1 Acidobacteriota bacterium | reverse complement strand
AGACGCTCGCGCGCTTCAAGCGGGAGATCCAGCTTTCGAGCAAGGTCACCCATCGTAACGTCCTGCGCGTCTATGACCTCGGCGAGAGCGACGGGATCAAGTTCTTGACGATGCAGCTCGTCACAGGGGACGACCTCGGAAACCTGCTGAAAGAGGGGCGCCTTCCGATCGACCGGCTCGTCCGCATCTTCCGGCAGATCTGCGAGGGCCTGCGGGCGGCGCACGAGCAGGGAGTGATCCACCGCGACCTGAAGCCCCAGAACGTCATGCTCGGTTCGGGAGATGCGGTGTACCTGACCGACTTCGGGCTGGCGAAATCGCTCGAGCAGTCGGGGATGACGCAGACGGGAGCGATCCTCGGCACGCCGTTCTACATGTCGCCGGAGCAGGTCCAGGGCCAGGATACCGACGAGCGTTCGGACATCTATTCGCTCGGCGTGATCCTCTACCAGATGGCGGCCGGCACGCTGCCGTTCCTGGGCAGCACGCCGTACGAGGTCATGGCCCAGCGGATTCAGCGGGCGCCGCGGCCCGCGGCCGAGCTGAACCCCGCCATCCCGCCGTACCTGAACAAGATCCTGCAGCGCTGCATGGAGCGGGACCGGACGCTGCGCTACCAGACCGTCGACGAGATTCTCGCCGACCTGGACGCCCAGACGTTCCGGCCGACCCTTCGGTACAAAACGCTCCACCGCCGGTGGGTGCCGAAGGCGGCGGCCGCGGTCGCCGGCGCGGCGCTGCTCGGCGGCCTCGCCTGGTGGCTCCTGAGCTACCGGCCGTCCGCCGCCCCCCGAAGCGCCGCGGCGGCGACCGAATCGGTCCTCATCGCGGACTTCGACAATCGGACGGGAGAGCCGATCTTCGACGGGACTCTCGAGTCCTCGTTCGGCATCGCGCTCGAGGGTGCGTCCTTCGTCACGACGTACAACCGCGGGCAGGCGCGCCGCGTGGCGGCCCAGCTCCGGCCCGGCAGCTCGAAGCTGGACGAGGGGCTGGCTCGCCTGGTGGCCGTCCGGGAGGGCGTGCACGTCGTGACGTCGGGCGCGATCGAAAAGCGCGGGGACGGCTACCGGATCTCCGTCCGGGCCGTGGACGGCGCGACGGGCAAGCCGATCGCAAAAGGCGAGGGCGATGCGTCGGGGAAAGACGCGGTGCTGACCACGGTCGCGCGGCTCGCCGCGGACGTGCGCAGCGGGCTGGGCGACACGACCCCGAAGTCGCTCCAGCTCGCCGCCGCGGAGACCTTCACCGCGGGCTCGCTCGAGGCCTCCCACGAGTACGCCGTCGCGCAGGACGAGCAGTACGCCGGGAAATACGACGACGCCGTCCGCCACTATCAGAAGGCGCTCGAGCTCGATCCGGACCTGGGGCGAGCGGCCGCCGGGATCGCGGTCGTCTACTCGAACCAGGGGCAGCGGGAGATGGCCGACAAGTTCTACAAGCAGGCCCTCGCCCGCATCGACCGGATGAGCGATCGGGAGAAGTACCGCACGCGCGGCGGCTACTACCTGATCGTCAACCGGGACCCGGACAAGGCGATCGAGGAGTACGCCGAGCTGGTCAAGCGGTATCCCGCCGACACGGCGGGCATTTCGAATCTCGCGCTCGCGTACTTCTACAAGCGCGACATGGCCGGCGCGCTGGCGGAAGGACGCCGCGCGATCGCGATCTACCCGAGGAACGTTCCCCAGCGCAACAACGTCGGGCTCTACGCCATGTACGCCGGGGACTTCGAATCCGCGATCCGCGAGCAGCGCGCCGTCCTCGAAATGAACCCGAAGTTCGTTCTCGCGTACGTGGGGCTCGCGCTGTCCCAGCTCGCACAGGGCCAGGCCGCGGAGGCCTCCGAGACGTGGAAGAAGGCCGCGGCCGTCAACGCGCGCGGGGCGTCGAGCGCGTCCCTCGGGCAGGCCGATATCGCGCTGTACCAGGGCGACGCGGCGGCGGCCGTCCCGATCAGCGCGGCCGGCGCGAGGGCGGACCTCCAGGCGAAGGACAACGAGTCGGCGGCGGTGAAGCTCGCGGCTCTCTCGGGAGCGCGCCTCGCGGCGGGCTCGAAGGCCGGCGCGCTCGAAGCCGCCGACCGGGCGGCCGCGTTGAACCGCTCCGCGGCCGTTCTCTTCCCGGCCGCGCTCGTGCACCTGCAGGCGGGGCGCGAGGGGAAGGCGCTCGAGATCGCGGCGGAGCTCGGAAAGAGCCTGGAGAAGGATCCCCAGGCGTACGGCCTCCTGTTACGCGGGGAGGCCGCGCTCGCGCAGGGCGACGCGCGCGAGGCGGTCAGACAGTTTCTCGCGGCGAAGAGCGTCGCGGACACGTGGATGGGGCGATTCGATCTGGGTCGCGCGTACCTCGCGCTCGAGGCGTATCCGGAGGCCGACGCCGAGCTCGAGGCCTGCGTCAGGCGGCGGGGCGAAGCGACCGCGCTCTTCCTCGACGAGTCCCCGACCTACCGGCTCTTCCCCGCCGCGCTCTACCATCTCGCGCGCGCCCAGGAGGGGATCCGCAGCCCGGCCGCCGCGGACACCTACAAGGCGTTCATCGCCCTCCGCGGCAACGCCGGTCGGGATCCGCTCGTCGCGGATGCCCGCCGGCGTATCGCCGCGAAGTAGACGTTCCGTTCCTAGGGGACGATCACCACGCCCATGTAGCGGTCCGTTTTCGGGGGGCCGTTCCACCACGCCGGGAACTGACCGCAGAAGTACTGCGCCGAGACGTCGAACGCGACGAAGTACCGGCCGGGCGCGGACGGCACCGTCACGGACGCCGTGCCGTGGCCGGAGACGCCGGCGACGCCCGGGATGCCGTCGTATGTGCAGAGCTGGTAGTTCGCGGTGCCGGAGAGGCCGATCTCGGCCTGGTCGATGCAGCCCGGGCAGCTGACGTCGCTGTAGATGAAGAAGTCGTGGTCGAGCGTCAAGCTCCCGCCGCCCGGCAGGAAGAGGGCGTTGGTCCCGCCGTTCAACTGCACGTTCGAGATCGAGAGCCCGACAATCGCCGGGCTCGCGCCCACGTACACCGCCGGATAGAAGACCTCGGCCGTGCTCAGCACCGTTGCCGAGCTTCCGGTCCCGCCCGCCAGGAGAACCGTCCCGTCGCTCAGGGGGGTGCCCGTGTGGATCTGGCGCGGGGCGACGAGCGTCCCGGTCGCGCCGACCGTGTTCGAGACCGGGTCGTAGATCTCGGCGCTGGCGATCGGCGTGGTCACTGCGAGCAACAGGGTCTGTCCGCCCGCTTCGAGGAAGCGCTCGTCGGAGAGGCGCGTCCCCGTGTGGGATTCGCGCGCCGTCAGGAGCACCGGCTGGGTCGAGAGGGAGACGACGAAGCTGTTGGTCGTCGGGTCGAAGTACTCGGTCGAGCTCAGGAACGTCAGGTCGTCCTCTCCTCCCGCCAGGAAGACCTGGCCGTTCGTCTGGAGAACGGCCGTGTGCTTCCCGCGGCGGGAGTTCATGGGGGTCGCCGCGGCGGAGAAGGTCGTCGAGGCGGGGTCGAACAGCTCGCCGTCCGCCACGGGGCCGCCGACGAAATTCCGGCCGCCTCCGGCGAAGAGCACGCGTCCGTCCGCGAGGAGCGTCGTCGTGAAGTCGCCGATCCGATCGTGCGTCATGTTTCCGGCGGTCGCGGAGAAGGTGCCGGTGCCCGGATCGTAGAGCTCCGCGGTGGCGAGACCGAAGATGCTCGAGTCGTTGGTGAACCCGCCGGCCACGAGAACGCGGCCGTCGTTGAGTCGAACGGCTCCCTGCATCTGCCGCGTATTGCCGGCCAGGGCTCCCGTCGGGGTGAACAGGCCCGTCCCCGGGTCGAAGATCTCGGCGCTCCCGAGGGTCCCGCTCTCGAAGTCCGAGCCGCCGCCCACGACGAGGACCGTGCCGTTCGTCAGGAGGGTCGCGGAGTGGAAGGCGCGGGCGGCGCCCATGCTTCCCGTCGCTGTGAAGGCGCCGGTCGCGGGATCGAACAGCTCGGCGCTCGAGAGGGCCGCAGATCCGTCGTGGCCGCCGGCGATGAGGACCTTTCCGTTGGAGAGCCGTGTCGCCGTGTGCCACTTCCTCGCCACCGTCATCGGCGTGGCGCTGGAGCAGAATCCCTCGACGTTGAACCCGCTCGTCGTCCCGGTGACGCCTGGGAAGCCGACCGCGTTGGCGACCAGCGTGTAACCCTTCTGGCCTCGGTCGATCGAGAGGACGAAGGACGCGTTTCCGGCGGCGTTGGTCAGGGTGGTCGTGGTCCCGGAGAGAACGGCCGCTCCGCAGGGCTTCGCGCCGAAGCCGATCGAGATGTTCGCACCGGGAATCGCCGCCCCGACTCCGTCCTGGAGGTGCGCGACGACGCTGAACGTCTGGCCGCCGATCGCTGAGGTCACCCCGCCGACCGTGAGGGCCGGCGGTGACGCGCTGTTGACGGTAATGCTGAAGCTCTGGGTTCCGCCCTGCGTCGGGTTGGAGGAGTCCGCCGCCCGCGCGACGAAATTGCTCGTCCCGGCCGTGAGCGGGGCTCCCGTGATCGCGCCGCCGGCCGAGAGCGCGAGGCCCGCGGGCAGGCTTCCCGCGGCGAGGCTCCAGTCGATCGGGACGATGCCGCCGGTCGCCGGGAGGCTCGCGGCGTAGGGAACTCCCACCGTCCCCGCGGGCAGGGCCGCGACCGGAAGCGACAACGGGGAGGTCACGCGGACCGTGAAGTCGCGGTTCGCCGACCCCGAGGCCGCCGTCACCTGCATGTTCGCGGGGAACGAGCCCGCCGCCAGCGGTGTGCCCGAGATCTGGCCAGTGGTTGCGCTGATCCCGAGGCCCGGCGGTAGGCCCGAGGCCGTCCACGTGGGCGGGCCGGAGATTCCGCTGGCGACAGGGATCGCCGAATAGGGGATCCCGATGATGCCGTCGGGCAGGGAGGCGGTCAGGATCTGCACGGTCCCCGGAACGATCGTCGTCCCGCCCGCCGCCTGCGCGGTGGGCTTGTTGCTCGGGTCGTTGGTGTTCGCGCCCTGCGGCACGACCACCGGGACGATGCCGCTGACGATCGTCGCGAGGCTCCGGGTGTCCGTGTAGGCGCGCAGCGTGACGGTCGCGGACTCGTTGGGCTTCAGCGGGATGGTCGGGTTGCCGATTCCTGGGTCGAGAACCGAGGGATCGTTCAGGACCGCGCCGGGAGGAGTGAAA